>DAOPZB010000143.1:0-4853 GCA_035353195.1 Methanothrix sp.
TACTCCGAAGCGGACAAGAACGCCCTTTTCGCCAAATACGCTGATGAAGCCGTCTTCATCGGGCCGGCTCCCTCCAGCCAGAGCTACCTGAGGATAGACAACATCATCAAAGCTGCCCTGGAGAAAGGTGCCGAGGCCATCCACCCTGGCTACGGCTTCCTCTCCGAGAATACCCACTTCGCCTCGACCTGCGAAGAAAACGGTATAGTCTTCATAGGGCCACCCTCTCCAGCCATCGATGCCATGGGCTCCAAGATCACCGCCCGCCAGACCATGAAGGAGGCGGGAGTGCCCATTGTGCCCGGCATCGAAGAGGGGATCTCCGATCCCGACATCGCGGCAGAGATCGCCGAAGCCATAGGCTATCCCATCATCCTCAAGCCGGCGGCGGGAGGCGGCGGAATCGGCATGAAGATTGTCCAGTGCCGCGAGGAGCTTATTCCCGCCCTGACATCATCCCAATCCGTGGCCAGGAACGCCTTCGGCGATGACACCATCTACATCGAAAAGTACCTCACAGAGCCCAGACACATCGAGTTTCAGATCCTGGCCGACCGAAAAGGCAAGACCCTTTATGTCTCAGACCGGGAGTGCTCCATCCAGCGCCGCCATCAGAAGCTGATTGAGGAGTCTCCTTCGCCCGTAATGACCGAGGAGCTGCGGGAGAAGATGGGCTCGATAGCCGTTAAGGCCGCCAAGGCCATCGGCTACGTGAGCGCCGGAACTGTGGAGTTCATGTATTCGCGGGGCGACTTCTACTTCCTGGAGATGAACACCCGCCTCCAGGTGGAGCATCCCATCACGGAGATGGTGACCGGCGTGGACCTCGCCAAGGAGCAGATCCTGGTGGCAGCCGGCTATCCTCTGGGCTATGATCAGAGCGACATGAAGATCAGAGGCTGGGCCATCGAATGCCGCATCAACGCCGAAGATCCCTTAAACGACTTCGCCCCCTCGCCGGGAAAGATCAAGCGCTACAGAAGCCCGGGCGGGCCGGGAATCAGGGTGGACAGCGGCGTGTACAATAGCTACGTCATACCCCCCTACTACGACTCTCTGATCTCCAAGCTGGTGGCCCACGGCAAGGACCGCAAAGAGGCCATCGCCAGGATGGAGCGCGCCCTTTACGAATACATAATCGTGGGAGTCAAGACCAATCTCATATTCCACAAGGCGGTGCTGCGCAATCAGAGGTTCAGAAGCGGCGACATAAACACTCACTTCATCAAAGAGGAGAACATCGTGGATGCCGTCAAGCTGGTAGCCGTAGAGGATTATCAGAAGGGCATGTCTTTGGCATCGGCTCTGGGAGCCGACGACCGGCAGGTCGCAGCCATAGCCGCGGCTGTGGGGGCCTATCTCGGCCAGAATAAGGCGGCCGGCAAGAGTTAAGGAAATGGATATTCT
The DNA here is from genome assembly GCA_035353195.1 of Methanothrix sp. Taxonomy (GTDB): domain Archaea; phylum Halobacteriota; class Methanosarcinia; order Methanotrichales; family Methanotrichaceae; genus Methanothrix. Next base: position 1,408 of record DAOPZB010000143.1, read on the forward strand.
GTCCATGCTGGGCAGCGGAGAGTGGGTGTCCGGCGAGGAGATGGCCCGTCGGCTCTCCATCTCCCGATCTGCCGTCTGGAAGCAGATTCAGATTCTTCGGCGGAGAGGATATGCCATATCCTCATCCACCAGGAAGGGCTACCGTCTGACAGCCAGCCCCGACCTCCTCAATGCCGATCAGATTTCAGGCTGCCTGAAGACGGAATGGATGGGCAAAAGCCTCAGGATATTTGAGTCGGTCCCATCCACCAATGCCCTGGCCCTCTCCCTGGCAAAGAGCAGTCCCCATGGAGCAGTCATCCTGGCCGAGACCCAGTTGCAGGGACGGGGGAGGCTCTCCCGGACCTGGGCTTCGCCTCCCGGCGGGATCTGGATGAGCCTAATCTTAAAGCCGCAGATGCCGCTCTCCGAGGTGGCCCGCATCAACATGGCGGTCAGCGTGGCCCTCTGCCGGGCGATATCGGCAGTGATGGGCATCGATGCCGTCATCAAATGGCCCAATGATATTCTGGTCGGAGAAGGACACGCAAAGCGACATGGTGATGGTGAGCGAAAGGTCTGTGGGATCCTCACGGAGATGAAGGCCGAGGTGGACATGCTGGACTATATGGTGGTGGGAGTGGGCCTCAATGCCAACGTGGATCTATCGCTATTCCCTGAGGATTGGAGGGCCACCTCTCTGGCAAAAGAGGCAGGCCGGCCGGTTCCGAGAGCCGAGCTGATCTGTCGGATACTGGAGGAGGCGGAGGCGGCCCTTGAAAAGGCGGCCTGTGGATCAGAAGGCGCTCAGGAGATCTATCAGGAGTGGCGGAGCCGTTCAGCCACTTTGAACAGAAGAGTGCGCATATCGGCAGTAGCCGGCGACCTGGCAGGCATGGCTGCCGATCTGGCCTCAGACGGGGCACTGGTCCTGGAAATGGATGGCGGAGAGAGAAGGCGAATTGTTGCCGGGGACTGCATTCACCTGCGGCCTGCGGATGCAATTGCTGATGGGGCGGAGGGGTCATGAGGAAGAGAAAGGTGCTCGGCATTGCCAGGGACACTCTGCACTTCATACTGGAGGCGTCCCGCTCCTCGCTTCCCGTGGAGTTTGCCGGGCTGCTCTCTGTGGAGGAGGATATCATCACCGATGTTCTCATACTGCCCGGCACGGAAAACTCGCGGATGAGCGCTCTGGTGCGCCTCTACATGCTGCCCAACATGTCTGTGGCCGGCTCAGTGCACAGCCATCCTTCCGGAGACCTGAGGCCCAGCGAGCCGGACATCATCTTCTTCTCCCGAACAGGAGACTATCACATCATCGCCGGGCCCCCCTTCGACGAGCATAGCTGGATCTGCTACGATAACACCGGAAAGAGGCGCGACCTGGCGATTTTGGATGTGCAGTTCAAGGACGAGGGCTTTGAGGACGGACTTGAGGATTGATTTGAGGATGGACTACAGGATGGACTTCAGGATTGATGAAATTCGATTGCTCTGAATCAAGGGAGAAGAGCGGCTCATGACCCTGGTGGTTGCCACAGGCACATTCGATTTGCTCCACCCCGGCCACGTCCTTTATCTGGAGCGCTCGAAGGCTCTCGGCGACGAGCTGGTGGTGATTGTGGCCAGGGACGTGAATGTGCGGCACAAGCCCAAACCCATTCTGCCGGAGGACCAGAGGAGGAGGATGGTGGATGCCCTGAAGGCAGTGGATAGAGCTATCCTGGGGGAGGAGAAGGACATCTTTCGAACCGTAGAGCAGCTCAGACCGGATATCATCACCCTGGGCTACGATCAGCATTTCGACGAAGAGGCCCTCAAGGCGGAGCTGTTCCGCCGCGGCCTGAACTGCAAGGTGGTGCGCATTGAGGCCAGCGAGCCCGGCCCACTCTGCAGCTCCAGTCGCATTGTGGCCAGGATACTGGAGCGCTTTCGGGGCAGAAGGATCTGATTGGAAGCTTTTGCTTTTCCCTTCTCTCCTGGGCTGGCCTTCGCCTGCCCTGCCGCCAAGTACTTATACGCCTTTCTCGTTTGCGGGCCTGTATGGCCAGAGTTGCAGTTGGAGGCACCTTCGATCCCATCCACGACGGACATATTGCCCTTCTCAGGCGGGCCTTTGAGCTGGGCGGGGACGGAGAGGTGGTAATCGGCCTTACCTCCGATGTCATGGCCAAAGAGAGCAGATCCCGGTCAGTTCACGATTTTGAGGTCCGGGAGAGGAATCTGCGGGCAGTAGTCAAGAGGTGCTTTGACATCGATGACGTCCGCGTCACCAAAATCGACGACCAGTGCGGCCCATCCATCTACGAGGACTTTGACTATATTGTGGTCTCGCCTGAGACCCTGCCCATGGCCGAGAAGATCAACCGGCTGCGGACAAAGAAAAACCTCAAGCCGATGCAGATCTCCATGATCGAGTATCAACTGGCCCAGGACCACATCCGCATCAGTTCGACGAGGATCTCCCAGGGGAAGATCGACCGGCATGGCAAGGTGCTGGTAGGCTGAGCCGGCTCTTCGCTATTTGCTGTCGGTAATTGACTATTCCATCTCTGTGAGTCCCAGTGCGACTTTCTGTCACTCGTATCCATAACACAGATCACGCAAGAGAGAGCTAACAACGAAACGATACAGAATAGCATGGGGAGCCGATAAGCCTATCGAAAAAAAAAAATAAAATATGTCTCAGCTCTCTCTTCCCGGTCGCAGGAAGGCAGCCGCCCACAGGCCTGCCCCAGCCAGCAGAGCCTCGAATCCGGGAACCGATTTAGCCGTCTCCTCTGCCTTCTTTGCAGCATCCTCGGCTTTGCCGGCCAAAGCGCCTGCTTCATTAGCTTTCTCAGCTACAGCCCCTGCTGCCTCAGATATCTTTGCCGCCCCCGGCGTTTTATTCGTCAGGTTCTGCACATCCTGGGCAGCCGATGCCACCTTATCCGTCATATTCCCTGCCTGGCGGGCCGTCTCTGCTGCCTGCTTAACGGTCTCTGCAATCCCGCCGGCGTTCTCCTGGGCGCTGGCAGCGAACGCAGAAAGCAGCATGATCAGCAATGTGGCTGCCATAATTGCGCATGATTTCCTCATCTTCCGTCCTCCTTTTTCTGTGGTTTTTTCTGTGGAATGTATTCGGTATGTAAACGCATGATCGATATTTATAGTCATAGGAGGGAGGGACAGCCGGCAATTTGGCTCACACGTTGCCTGTGGGATGGGAGGGGACTGCGGTCCGGGTAAAGGAGGGAGGATAAAACAGTTTTTGCCTCGGACCGCCAGACACTAGCCTCCGATTGATCGTATTTATAGACGATTGTGGTAATCTGAACTATATCATCTCGCCCGGCACTGGCATCATTGCTTTGGGCGCTCTGAGGAAATCCACCAATGGCTATGCTTTCGCCGAATTCTCCGATAACCAGACGGATATCGCCGTCCTGTGGGCGCAACCCCAAACTGCAAATGACCGAAGC
>DAOPZB010000144.1:0-2073 GCA_035353195.1 Methanothrix sp.
TTATTGACACTTTCGTCTCTGTGAGTCCTCTGTGCGCTCTGTGTCTCTGTGGTGGAAGTTCGTAGACTATCGAGTGTAGCCAGCAGCCAACTACTTTTTCACCGCAGAGTCACAGAGGACACAGAGTACGCTCAGAGAAGAGCTATAATTGAACAAACTGCAGGGCGCTTTTGCTGTGCTCGATGAAGACGTCTGCGATCTCCTGCCGCTCACCCAGGCCCCGCAGGTCGGCCCGCACGGACAGGCCCTTTCGCGAGAGTGTGCTCATCCAGGAGTCGGGCCCCGTTCCGGCGATGTCGGAGTTGGCGTGGCCGCCGGCCACCAGCAGGAAGGGCAGCAGCCGCACGGTTTTCGCTCTGCGGCTTAGCAGATCCTCTGCGATCTCTGCCAGGCCGGGATAGCCTTCGATGCTGCCCAGGAAGATGTTGAACGCGCCCCCGTGATCTCTGCGCAGCACGTCGGCCAGCAGGGAGTAGAGGGCGTCGGCGGGATGGCCCGTGCCGTGGGCCACCAGGACCAATGCATCCTCTTTCTCATTTATCCCCTCTCGGCCCCGATCCTGTCCAATCGGATCTTCCAGGAGGGCGGGCAGCAGGGCGGAGATCCGGCGGCAGTCCTCCAGGCCAGCCAGCAGGGGAAGGCCCACCGCCAGGCGGTCGAAGGCGGCGTCCCCCGCTTGCCAGTCGCGGGCCAGGGCGGCGGCCTGGTGAAACTCGCTGCCAGGGACGATCTGCAGAGATTGCAGCAGGACGGCGCGGCAGCCTTCGCCCTTCAGGCTCCTCAGGGCGGCGGGCAGGTCGGGCACGGCGATGCCCTCCTTTTCTGCGAGGCGTTTGATCATGAGCCGGGAGGTGAAGGCCAGGCGGACCGGCGAGCCTGGGAAGGCCTGCTCGTAGGCGGCGCGGAGGCGGTCGTATGTGGCCAGGGCTGGGGGGTAAAGGGTGCCGTAGGGGGCGAGGACGATTCCGGGATTGTCGGGGGCGGGCATATGGATCAACTCCTATGATTTTCAGAGATGGCGAATTTGGCTGCGGCCAGTGTTAACGACGTTTTCACCACAGAGCCACAGAGCGCACAGAGGACGCACAGAGACGAACTTATATTATTACTATTATTCCTTTGATTGGCCCTCAAACTCCCGGAACTCGCGCAAGGCCGCAGCCAGCACCTTCGTCTGGCCGATGAGGGCGGCGATGAAGATCGCATCCAGGATCTCGTCCTCGCTCGCCCCCTCCTGCGCGGCGGCTGCCATGTGCACCCTCAGGCACTTGTCTGCGCCGGATGCGGCGGCGGCAGAGACGGCTAAAAGCTCAGCCGTCTTTGCAGGCAGGCTCTTGGGGCGTAGGGCATAGAAGTCTTTGAGGGATGAGAATATCATGAACTCCGGCCGGCGGGCCATGACTTTGAGGATGAAGGGAACAGTCCCCAGCATCTGCTCAGCGTCGTCGTAGATGTCCTGCTGGAGTGATTCGGTGTTGTCCAGGAGGGCTTTGATGAGGGATTTGTTTTCGGGCTTCATTGGCTAACTGTTAAGGGCTATCCCATTCTTGCAGCTTTCGCTTAACCATTTCTGCATTTGGATCTTCGATATCTTCCAGGATGTTGATAGCGGCTCTGGCACATTCGATGGCCTGCGCTCTCTGTCCGAGCTGATCTAAAGCCAGGCTCATGTTCCAGAGAGTAATTCCTTCACCCCTTCGGTCCCCTATCTCGCGTGCGATTGACAGAGCCTTTTCGTGGTACTCAATTGCCTGGTGAGGCTCGCTAAGCAGTTGATGAACTGTCCCAATTTCCCCCAAAATCTTCCCTTTTGCTTTTTCGTCTTTTATCTTCCCAAGCAGGTACTCGTTGATCCTCTTTCTCCGGAGCAGCTCCTCTTTGCTCCTATAGCTGAAGTCTATTGGAATAGACAGCGCCTCTACTGGTCGAAAAGCCAGTCCGTGATCCCTGCCCTTGAAACCATGGTATCCGCCTCTGTACCTCCAGAAGTCCGGGGCCTTCCAGAACACATCATCAAAAATTTCTCTGAGATCGTGGATCAGATCGTCTCCCTTTTCGACTGCCTGGATTTGG
>DAOPZB010000144.1:2173-4802 GCA_035353195.1 Methanothrix sp.
AATTTCTCTGAGATCGTGGATCAGATCGTCTCCCTTTTCGACTGCCTGGATTTGGACGGGGAATCGAGATTTAATAGCTTCTACAATCCTGTCTCGATATGCAGGTGAGGCTACGAAGCAGAGTATCAGATTTCCGTGGCCTTGAGATACCTCCAGCTCTGTGAGCAGGATGTCGACCTCATCCAGATCCTTCAGGGAGATTTGCTCCATTTCTCCACCAGGGGACGCAGCAATGGATTTACTTCGCATCTGACCCCGGGCATAGCGTCCTCCTTCTCGCAGCTTCTCTCTTTTGATAATCATTTCGTCGGTTCGTTCTCTGTGCGTACTCTGTGTCCTCTGTGCCTCTGTGGTGAAAACGTCGTTAGCTGCTGTTATGGCCGTTGGCTGCACAAAAAAAAAGCAAATCTCCCCCTCACCCCTCCAAAGTCACCGCCCGGATCTCCACCTGCACCTGTCCCATGGGGTCGAGCACCAGCTCCAGCCGGTCCAGCGGCCTGCTGCTGTCCGTGTCCAGCATCACATAGAAGTAGTGCCCTTCGTATCCGTAGGCAGAGCTGGCCGTGGTCGGCCAGGAGTAGGCGGGCGTCACCTTGCTGTGCCGCAGATCCGACTGTATCTCGGCCCGGTCATAGGCCCATTCGGCGATGTTCGTCCCAATGATCAGGTCCACCGTCTCCAGTCCGCCGTCCCTGTACCAGGCGTTGATGTGGGCTACTTTGGTCCCGTCGGACAGGCCAAGGCTCCATCCGGCAAACTCCAGGACGTGCACCGCATCGGCTGTCCGGCCATGCAGGTCGATGCTCGATGAGGTCTGCTGGGCGTTGACCATAGCTACTGCCCCCTCAACCTGAAACTGTATGCCGCTGTAATTGTATCCGGTCCCCGTGCCGATGGGCATGTACTGGCCGCATGATGTGGCAGCAGTGGTATTGTCATCTCCCCGCCAGGATGCCATCCACTCCTGGGCCGTGTCCCAGTCCACTTTGGCGGCAAACTGGGGAAACATCAGGGCACCGGAGGCCTCCTTGGATATGGCGCACTGCGATCCGTCACCGCTGCAGTAGACGTTCCAGACGGCGGGCTTGCTCTTCTCTCGCCAGGAAGCCATCCACTCCTGGGCAGCGTCCCATGTCACCTTTCCTGAAAACTGGGGAAACATCAGCTCCCCGGAGGCCTCCTTGGATATGGCGCACTGCGAGCTGTCGCCGCTACAGTACACATTCCAGACCGCCGGCTGGGCCGGATAGCCGTTGGCCTGCATCCAGGCCTGGACAGCGCTCCAGTCGGTCTTTGCCGGGAATACCGGGAACATCAACTCCCCCGCCGGCTCTTTGGCCACTGTGCAGCTCGACCCGTCCCCACTGCAATAGACATTCCAGACATTCAGGTCTTCTGAGCCCTGGGCAATGGCCCCCTGGGCGAGGAGGAGCGATGCTGCGATCGCCGCAAGGCAGATGAAAGAAGTCCGAATCCAATCAGTTTTCATTTCACCACCATTGGTTTTATTCCATCCGTCTCTGTGCCTCTGCGCCTCTGTGGTTCAGTCAGTCCGTCAGCACTGCACCTCAGCACACGATCTTTCCGAAGCAGTCCTTGCAGAGCACCTTTCCTTCCGCCGTCCGGCCCTTGATCTCCATGAACCTCTCATCGCACTGCTGGCACCTGAGAGAGGGATAGATCTTCGCCTTCTCCGGCGCGGGAATGTCGACCTCCTTGACTGCCAATAGCTCCTCATCCCTGCCGCCCAGGATGGCGTCGATAACCTGGGCGCGTAGCCCCTCCATCTCCCTCTTCTCGGCTGCGGAGAGCTGGCCCGCCGCCGCCTTCAGCCGCAGGGCATCCATCCGCCCGAAGACGTCTCCCTGGAAGTAGATCCTCATGGCCCGGTTATTGTCGCGGGAGTAGAAGGTGAAGACCTGCTTGCCGTTGTCGATCACAATCAAATTGCCCTTGCCCGCCGTGCAGCCCAGCAGGGACTGAACCGCGTCCACGCTGCATGACCTGTTCTCGGCGATGCAGACCAGCTCCTCATCCTCAGATCGGGGATAGTGCTCACTCACATACTTTGCCACCCGAAAGCCCATGGCCAGGCCGGGGCAGACATGGCCGTGAAACTCGGCTGCTCTCTTGAAGTCCTCATCCATAGCAAGCTAAAGGGCAGCATGGCATAAGTAGGTTTGCCGTTTCTCCGGAAAATTTATAATATGTCAATGACAACCATCGAGGCGAGGCAGAACAGGAAATGAATTGTCTGATGGCGTACCTGGCGGGGCGGGCATTATGAATAGATATCTGAAGATCGGGCTGTTCGGCCTGTTCATCTGGCTGATACCTTTTGTCGTGTCGGTTCTGATCTTTCCCCTGCGGGCGGGCCAGCGCCCCCTCTTCGAGTCCGTCATGCCCGTGATCATCGCCATCTGGACTATCTTCTTCTCCATCATTTACTTCTCGAAAGGGTACGGCAGATATCTCCGGGACGGAATTGTCATCGGCCTGCTGTGGCTGGCGATGAGCATCGCCCTGGATCTGATGGCATTTTCAGCCGGGCGTTTCATGATGCCGCTGCGGGATTATGTGGCCGACATCGCCATCACCTACCTCATGATCCCGGCGATAACATCGGGCT
>DAOPZB010000145.1:0-4779 GCA_035353195.1 Methanothrix sp.
ATGGCATACGAGTATAGAGTCAGATTGAAGAATACCGGCATCGCGACGTTTAGCAGTCGGAAGAGGGGCAGCAGCATCAGGGCCGGGTAGATCCTGTTATCCACATATATGGATGAGAGGATGAGGATTATCAGATTCAAGGCATGTATGGGCATCGCCGCGCTTGGATTTCCGATAAATATGAATATCTTCGCCAGGAGGACGAGGATTACCGGGACGATGAGGTCGAGGCTGTATCTGGCGATGAAATCTGTCTTCATCCGGATAAGGATTAATCCTCCTTACTGATTAACTTTTAGATTACATCTATTCGGTTTCGATAGATAGTTCCCCTTCCAGGAATGCCGCCAGATCCTCGATATCCTCGATCCTCTCTTCAATGGGCCTGCCTTCTGATATGCGCTCATAGACCACATCCCAGGTGGTGTAGGCATAAAGGCGCATAACCGGCTCGCCGGCAGGCGTCTTCGCGATATCCGTCTCGTAGAGCATCCAGCGGCCGCCTTCCCTGGCCACCTGGAAATTTCGGGAGCATCCGCAGGCTCCGCCGATCAACTCCCCGTCGGCGACATCAATGTAAAGGCGGCTCCAAGAGACGTATTTGGAATAGCGCAGAACTTCTTCCGTGAGGACGGCCGGCCCCTCCCATCTGACCAATGGCTTCATCGGCTGCAAATTCCCTTGCTGGATTAAAATCCTTGCCGAACATTGCCGCTGCAAAGCGCGACGAATCCTGAATAGGCCATCCCAGGCGGAAAATTGATCAGGAATTAGCACGCTGTATTATGAGATCTATATGCCGTCGATTGCTCATTTTGAGATCCCCTTCGATGACTCGGAGAGGGCCAGGAAGTTTTACACGGAACTGTTCGGCTGGACGCTGGAGAGGTACCCTGGAATGGAGTACTGGATGATCCGCACCCAGGAGGGGGCAGGAGGCGGAATGGTCAAGCGACAAAATCCGGACCACAGGATGACAGACTATTTCGGAGTGTCATCGGTATCAGATTATTCAGCCAGCGTGGAGAGGCTGGGTGGCAAGGTCCTCATGCCCAAGATGGCCGTTCCCAACATGGGGTACTTCGCAGTCTGCATGGATACGGAGGGAAACGTCTTCGGACTGTGGGAGGAGGATCCAAAAGCCAGGTGATCTATGCCGCAAACCACGCAGATTGGAGACGAGGGAGAGGGGCAGTCCAGCGGAGCGGAAAAGGGAGATCAGCCTTCATCGAATGGCCCGGCTGCGGCTGTGCCGAGGACCACCTGGTCCGGCAATCTGAAGATCGGCCTGGTGAATATCCCTGTCAAAGCCCTGCTCATGACCAGGGAAATCCGCACCAGCTTTCGCATGCTGCACAGGAGTTGCAGGACCCCCGTCTCCTACAAACGCTACTGCCAGGAGGGAGAGGAGGTGGCATTTGCCGACATAGTCTACGGCTATCCCCTGGGAAAGGACAATTATGTGGTCCTGGAGAAAAAGGAGATAGAATCTGCCAAGCCCCAGTCCAAGAACACCATCGCCCTGGACAGGTTCGTCAATTTCTTTGAGGTCGATCCCCACTACTTCGAAAATACTTATCTTCTCCTGCCGGACAGGTCTGAGGAGGCCTACTCCCTGCTGTTCAAAGTGATGGACAGGACGGCCAGGGCGGCCATAGGCAGGATCACTCTGCATACCAGGGAGAGGGTGGTGCTGGTCCACTCCTACCGCGGCGCGGTGGTGGCCACCACTCTGCATTACGAGGACGAGGTGGTCGATCCCGCCGTATTTCCCGCCCTGGCCCAATTGCCTGAGCCCGATGAGAAGGAGCTTGCGCTCGCCGAGCAGATCATTGAGGGCATGAGCGGCAAGCTGGACCTGCGGGGCTACAGGGATCTTTACAGAGAGAGAATTGAGGCGCTGGTGCGCTCCAAGATGAGCGGGGCTGTGGCGGTGGCTGAAAAGAGGAGGAGAAGCCCGGCGGCCAAGAGCCTCATGGATGCCCTGCGCCAGACGGCGGAAGCCCTCCAGGCGGAAGAGAAAGGGAAAGCGAACGGGATGGGGAAACGGATTGGGGACGGGATCGGGAAAGGAATCGGGAAAGATGGACCGGATTGAACGGCATGTCTGAAGAGCGGGTTTTACCCATGCTGGCCGTCTCCGGCCGGCCCTTCGGCGCCGTCGGCTGGATCTTCGAGCCCAAGATCGACGGCACCCGCTGCCTGGCCTGGGCGGGAGGCGGAGGAGGACGGGAGAGCGTTCTGCTCTATAATCGGCGGCAGATAGACATCACCCACCGCTATCCTGAGATCGCTGCCGACCTGGACGCCGGCGGCCCGCGCTGTCTGCTGGATGGGGAGATCGCCGTCTTTTCAGAGGGGCGGCCCAGCTTCGCCTCCCTGGCCCGGCGCGACCACCAGAGCGAGGCGCTGAAGATTGAATATCTGTCAAAAAATTTGCCGGCCAGCTTTGTGGTCTTCGATATTCTCAGCCTCCGGGGCGAAAGCCTCATGGGCCTGCCCCTCTCCGCCAGAAAGGAGATCCTCCGGGAAGTGGTCTCTTCCGGAGAGCAGGTGGTTCTGGTCGACTCCTTTCCGGAGAAGGGGACGGCTTACTTTCAGGCCGCCCTGAAGATGGGAATTGAGGGCGTCATGGCCAAGAGGCTGGAGTCGACCTACCAGCCGGGCAGCCGCAGCCGGGACTGGGTGAAGATCAAAAAGAGCCTGAAGCTGGACCTGGTTGTCGGAGGATACATTCCCGGCACCGGCAAGCGTAGCCCGTTCTTCGGGGGCCTTCTCCTGGGAGCCTACCGCGAGGGGCATCTCCAGTACATTGGACGTGTTGGCTCCGGATTCTCCGATGAAGAGCTGTCGGAGATCAGCGGCTCGTTTTCTCCCCGAGAGACCTCACCCTTTGCTTTCGATACGGGATTGCCTAGAGCGACATGGGTGGAGCCGCAGATCGTGGTGCAGGTGACAGCTCTCGAGGTCACGGCAGACGGCCACCTTCGCGCACCGGTCTTCCTGCGCAGCCGAGATGACAAGGACCCCCTGGAATGCACAGTTGACCAGCTTCTGTGATGGACAGAGCCGCAAAGCCGCCGCATCTCCGGCCCCCTCCGGCTCTCCCGCTAAAACGTTTAAATATGGGAGGCGGATATTTGCACAGTAGAATCGCGCGGCTGTGGTCCAGCGGTTATGACATGGGCTTCCCAAGCCCGTAACCCGGGTTCGAATCCCGGCAGCCGCACATGATATTTTGATATTTTATATTTAGATTCCGCAGCCATCCGGGCTTCCGTCGCTCCCTGAGACGCAAATCAGCCTCTCCACGACCCCCGTCTCTTCTATGAAATTCGCCACCGCGACCGGCACCAGAGCCCTCCAGTTCCCGCCCTGCACCATCAGCTTCCTGATGGCTGTTCCCGAATACAGCTCCCTCTGGTACATGGGCGGCCTTCTGATCTCGATGCCCGCCTCGGAGACGAGCCTGATCACCAGGGGATTGTTGGAGTAGACGGCGTCAAATCGCGGCACCATGGACTGCATGTGAGCGACCCACATGGAGTTTCTCTTGACGTCCTCCAGGGGGGCGACATAGCAGCGGCCTTGCAGCCGGCTCTCCTCGATAGCGCAGTGGATCATCTCCATCCTCTCACCGCCCGTGAAGGGATTCTCGGTTGAGTGGCTCTCCTGGGCGCTGCCGATCACTATCACTATCTCGTCCACCTCCTCGGCAATCTTCTCCAGGACCGCCTTGTGGCCGAGGTGGTAGGGCTGAAAGCGCCCGATGTACAGTCCCCGCATAATCATCTCCACTATTTGCCAATGACCTGCTTTCCGATCAGCTTGATGGCGCTCTCTTTGTTGGGGCCGATGGGCGAGCCCACCACGATCTGGGTGACGCCGGTCTTCATCAGATCATCCACCCGTGCCCGGCAGTCGGCGGGCGCTCCGGATACCGAGAAGGCCTCGCTCATCCTGGGAGTCACCGCCGCCATGGCCGCTTTGAAGTCGTACTTGGAGATGGCTGCGGAGATGGCCCCGGCCTCATCCATGCCGATGCCGTGCCTTTCCAGCACGTTCTCCGGCGAGCCGGCCACTATGAAGGCGACCACGATCTTGGAGGCATTGACCGCCTTGGCCGGGTCCTTGTCGGCAGAGAAGCTGGCATAGGCGCAGACGTCCACATCTTCCGGCCTCCTGCCTGCCTTCTCTGCCCCCTGCCTGATCATGGGAACTGCGAACTTGAAGTCCTCCGGATGGGAGGCGTTGATGAGCACCCCGTCGGCTATGGCTCCGGCGAGCTCCAGCATCTTCGGCCCCTGGGCTCCGATGTAGATGGGGATTCTCCCCGCCGAGAAGGCCATCTGTGCGCCCTTGAAGCCGGCCTGGCTGACCTGCTCTTTGGCGAGGAAGGCCCGGATGGCCAGCACCGATTCCCGGACGCGGCTGAGGGGCTTGTCCCAGTCTATGCCCATCTTCTCGAATGTGGCCTTGTCCCCCGGACCGATGCCCAGGATCGCCCGCCCCCCGGAGAGTTCATTGACCGAGGCGATGGATGAGGCGATGATGGCCGCGTTTCTGGTGTACGGATTGGTAACGCCCGTCCCCAGCCGGATCCTGTTGGTCATCATGGAGAGCACAGACAGGGTGGTCCAAACGTCGCGGTTGTTGTAGTGGTCTGTAATCCAGATATTTTGAAATCCGTGGTCTTCCGCAAGCTTCGCCATGTAGCCGATCTTGTAGACAGGCTCATCGGGCACAAACTCAATTCCAAACACCTTAAATCTCCTCCAG
>DAOPZB010000146.1:0-4772 GCA_035353195.1 Methanothrix sp.
CCATTGACGCATCAGATGAAGAACTTTTCCAGCAAAAGACGTGCAAATTACCCTTTAAAATCTGCGAATAGCTTATCGATAATATAGACCGTGTAAAATATGTTTATTCATTATGCAAGTATTGAAGCATAAATGATCTATTTTTACATATAATAGCTAATTATTTTTCAATATATCATTATGAATATCTCTTTATTTCAAATTATATGCAGAAGTCATAGTTAATATTCAATAGAGGAACAATTGAAACATTATCAAAATGAGGAAAATCGTGCGCTCAAATTTGAAACGCATAGGTCTAAAAATAGCATGTTTATTAATTGTATTAGCTTTGTTAGGCATTTCAGGAATAGACAAACCGACTAAAAGTCATGGCGAACCTGGCGCAGGCGACGAAAAAGGAGTGGTCTGCCCTTGCTGCGGCAGTGACGTTTAAAAGATAGACAATACCTGAGAGTGCATATCTTGCAGCATCTCATGCTGATGGAGACGGCTTAGGAGATTCCTGCGATAACTGTCCGGCTGCCGCCAATCCCGACCAGGCTGACGCGGATGGCGACGGTGTGGGCGACGCATGCAACTGCCCGGCCAGCCCAAGTGTAGGATATCTTAATACTAGAAGTACACCCAGCATACCTTCAGGGCTTAAAATTGCATGCTTGATGTATCCTGATACTCTTCAATCATGCAGTGCATATCCAGTCCTCATATGGGGAGATTACACCTATTGGCCGCTCAGCTACTACGATAATCGATATGCTATGGACATTATAGCTTACGATTCCTCAGGAACAATCGTTAAATCAGTGGCCTAAGAATGGCGCAAGGTATATTCTGGATATTACTATCAATAGCGAAGCTAAGACAGTGACATTCTGGGGACAGGGAAACTATCAGATTTACCAGGACCAGGATGAGCTTCGGTTGTGCACGTAGCAAAATATTGTTACGTCGCTATTTTTTTATTTACAGTGTTTGATTGCCTGTGGTTTTGTTCAGTAGCAATAGGCTTAATTGTTGGTAACTTGCTAACTAAACCACAGAGACGCAGAGACACAGAGACAAAGAACCACCGGCTCCTCGCTGTTCTGTGTGGCTATCCTAAGTTTGTTCAGTTGTCATTTTTTCTCTGTGCGTGCTCTGTGTCCTCTGTGTCTCTGTGGTGAAAACGTCGTTAGCCACTGGTTACAGCTCACAGAGAGCTCACAGAGGCGGAAGCGTCGATTGCCCACAGTAAATAGCGAAGAGCCGAACCACCTCGCCATTCACATAAAATAGCGAGGAACCGTCTTCATAGCTTACTGCCTCATTCTCTCAGGAATCTGCCTGACAAAAGGCCTGCTGGCAAGCAGCAGCCACAGCCCCAGGCAGACCAGCCCCACCAGCATGTGCTTGTTCTTCCCAGGGCGGGATATAATGCTTTTGCAGCAAAGATAGCGCCTCTGGGGAGCCCTCTTCTCGTGGGGCGAGCTGGGCCTCTGATTTGAATGACTGCCTATTTGCTTGACAGGAGTATGTCGGTAGCAGCACAGTTTTTATCCAGCATTGCCCTCCGGTTGATCAGGACAATGACGAGAGCAATGACCACGAATGAAAACGTATCCCAGGGCTGGGCATCAGGCCAAGCCGGACCGTTCATCTGAAAATGGTAAAGGGCCGCAATGAGGATGCTGCCCCGTGCTGCGTTGAACATGGGGGTTAGAATGACTGTGATCGCAATGACGCCGATGAAATACGGACCGAATGGCCAGGCGCTTTGGGGGCTGCCGCTCAAAAAGAAGGCTGGAAGATGCCAGATGCCCCATACCCCTCCCAGTATCAGACTTGATGCAAGCGGCGAGAAACGTAGCTGCAAAAGAGGCAAGGCTACTCCACGCCAGCCCAACTCCTCAATTGGCCCTATGGCCAGACCGACGGCGAGGGCTGGAAGCACTCCGTACCAGGGGCTGAACGGGAATGGATCTGTTAATGTGCCTTTGATAGCAGCACCAAGATAGAAGACGGCGGGTATGCCGAAGATCAGGAAGGCCCACCATGAGAGCGGCATCCGCCACAATTTCAGGCGCTGCAAGAAGCTGCCCAATCCTTTGGTGCCGTAATGCCGCCAGACCAGGAAAATGCCGGCAATGGCCGGTGAGTAAACTGCAAGGACAAATAATGGATTCGTGTAGCCCATCGGGCCAAAGATCGCTTCGGTCTGATCCGGGAAAAAGATCAAGAGGGCAACGATCCCCCACCCCAATCCAAAAGCGATAGCTAAGAATGGGATAAGTGTACCGATGTCCATACTGCGCCGGGGAGCTTCATATGCTGCCATTAATTGTCACCTTAATTTTACGGAAACTCAATTACTATTTTTTGTTATGATTGGTGATCAGCACGCCTTTCCTGGCTCTGTGCCCCTCCAGGCTGCCGGCAAAAGCAGTTGTTGAGCTTCTGCAATCTCTCGGTTGCCGGCCAGGAAGAGGCCGGAGGCGAAGAATGCTACCGCCTGGCAGGAGATCCGGAGGATATCATAAAGAAGGTTATTCTGGGATATCAACTCTATGCCGCATACCTATCATCACCTCTATCTCTGCCCGATGAACTTGAGAGAGACGACAACTGGTCACAGCCTGCGGAAAGGATGTGCAACAACAGCGGAGGGACTGTGAGGAGCGTCCATACCCCCTACGGAAACATAGCCATGTGCGTTTTTCCCGATGGAGTGACCTGTGACCTGAAATCAATAACTGAGGGAAAATTCGGTGAGGATGCCTGGACAAGGTACGCCCGATCCTGGCTCAACGCGCCATAGATCAGGTTATATAAATCAAAAAAGGCTCAAGGCTAATGGTATTTAAGCCAGCAGGCATAAGGATCTGATCATGAGAAAGATCATCAAGATCGACGAATCCCTCTGCAACGGCTGCGGGGAGTGCATCACCGCCTGCGCTGAGGGGGCGATCGAGCTTCAGGACGGAAAGGCCCGCGTGGTCAGCGACAGCTTCTGCGACGGCCTGGGGGCCTGCCTGGCCATCTGCCCCCAGGGCGCTCTGACCATCGAGGAACGGGAGGCAGAGGCCTTTGATGAGAGCGCCGCCAAAGAGCATCTGCGCGGATCCGGGGCCGGACGGACCGGCCAGGCAGAGACGACGGGCGTTGCGGCGCCTGGCGCTTGCCACTCCGCCGCGGACAGCCCCTGCACTGCACCCATCACCCTCAAGACGGTTGCAGGCCCGGGCCGAATGGGTGGCCGGGGCCGGGTTGGCGCTGGCGGGATGGAGGATAGGCACAGGATCGTCAAGACGGGCGAGCCGGGGGAGAACGAGTTGGTCGGCTGGCCCATTCAGATGAGGCTGGTGCGCCCCTGGGCACCCTATCTCAAGGGAGCGAGTCTGCTGGTGGCCGGCGACTGCACCGCCTTTGCCTATCCCGATATCCAGAAGGACTTCATAAGGGGCCGGGCGCTCCTGGTGGGCTGCCCCAAGCTCGACGAGACCGGGCCCTTTGTAGACCGGCTGGCCGATATACTCAAGGCCAATGAGATCAGGGATATCACCGTGCTGCATATGACCGTCCCCTGCTGCGCAGCGCTGGGCGGCCTGGTGGCCGAGGCGGTGAAGAAGTCGGGAAAGGAAGTCCCCCAGAAGAGCTATGTGGTGGGAATAGACGGCAAATTGCAGACGGATTGACGGAGTCATAAATATAGAATAGAAAAGCCTAAATTATCCTGAGAGAAGGAAGGAGCATGGATTTTAGCCGCCGCTTCGACATGGCTGCAGCAGCCATACTCCTGCTGGTCTTTTTTGCCACAGTCTACCTGACCCAGGACTTTATCACCACCATCCTGCTCAGCGTCGTCCTGGTCTTTCTCTTAAAGCCCCTCTATTCTCTCTTCCTCAGGCTGACCCACAATAGCCAGATATCATCATTCTTCTCGATATTGATAGTCTTCGTCCTGATCCTGGCCATATTGATGGGCATCACCACAGTGCTGTTGGTGGAGCTGTCCAACCTGGAGAAATCAGGGGCCCTGTCCGGGATCCATCTCTCCGCCATTGCCGATATCGCCGATCAGATCAGCCTTCAGGCCAAAAGCGCCCTGCCTGGATGGGCCTATAATTATGCCGATGAGAAGATTCGAGAATCACTACAGGAGATAAGCGACATTCCCGTAGCCATCGCCACCTGGCTCTTTCCCATAGTGAAAAGCGAGCTGTCCTCCTTTGCCGCCAATCTGCCCATATTCTTCGCCCAGTTGATAGTGGCGGTGTTCTTCACCTACTACCTGCTCATAGACGGGGGTAACTTTGTCAAGAGCGGCCTCGAGCTTCTTCCCGGTCAGAAGAGATGGATCATGAGAAATTTCCTGCAAGAGCTTGCCGGCATCTACGACACCCTCTTTTCGGTGTACTTCACCACGTCCATGCTGAGCGGAGCCCTGGCTGCCATCGGCTTTTCCCTGCTGGGCGTGCCCTATCCCTTCGTCCTGGGGGCGGTGGTGGGCATATTCACCCTCCTGCCCATGTTGGGGCCGCCATTCGTGTTTGTCCCCATGGCCCTGTACTATCTGGCCACTGGAGACATGATGCGCTCCGTAATAATAGTGGTATTCGGGATAGTGGTTCTCATGGTCATTCCTGAGAACGTCATCCGGCCCCATCTGGCCATGAAGAGCGCCAGGATACATCCTGTGGTCACACTGCTCGCCTACACAGCTCCCATTTTCGTGGTCGGCATCATCGGGGTCATCGTCGGGCCTGCGCTCTACGGATTTCTGCTGGCGGCCT
>DAOPZB010000147.1:0-4725 GCA_035353195.1 Methanothrix sp.
AGACATTCAAGATCCAGGCATCTGTCAACGGCCATATCGTCTACTGCGATGTGGAGAGCGTGCCCGCCGACCAGGTGCCTCCGGAGGTAATCGAGCTGGGAAAGGATGCCGGCAATGCTATGGGCAGGGGACTGTATGGGGTGGACATCAAAGAGAGCAACGGAAAGCTCTATGTCATCGAGGTCAACGACAATCCCTCCCTGGAAGGAGGAGAGGATGCCCATTATCCGGACATGTTCGGCAAGATCATCTCCTATCTGATGACCGGAGACGCCACCGGCTATTCCGAAGAGCTATCGGAGAAGGCCGCCGGCCCACAGGGATTTGAGGGAGAGTATGGTCTGGGAGCGGCTACAGCCTTTGCTTCCGCCCCGGAGATAGCCGAGAGCGAGAGCTACTCCTACAAGATAGACTTCTCCGAGCACTGAGAGGTTCAAAACGGAAGTGAGATTTCCGATAATTTTTTGTGTGCAGGCATATTGCGGGAAGAATTCCCAGAAGAATCACTAGAGACATATTTCCGAGATGATATTTCATGGATTCTGATCTATGTGAAGCCATAAGCAGGGCTTGCAGCGGCTGCTATCTTTCCGGAGGCTGCTGCTTTGAGGCAAGACCCCCCCTGAGCCGGGAGAGAATAGAAATTCTGATGGAGAACGGAGTGGCTGCCGATGCCGTGGAGTTTGCGGGATACTGCAGGCTGCGCTTAAAGCCGGACGGATTTTGCGTGCTTTTTCACGAAGGCAAATGCAGCATTCATTCCATCAAGCCGGAGACCTGTGTGGCCGGGCCGTTTACCTTCGACATCAAAAACGGAAAGCTGCAGATCTTCCTGAAGAGAGAGAGCATCTGCCCCATGGTGCGATTCTTAAAGGCAGATAGAAAGGCTTATGACGGGATGTTTGAGACGGCTGTGGAAATGATCACCACCCTGGTAAAAGCCATTCCCGAGTCGGAGATGGCGGAGATAATCAAGATCGATGAGCCTGAGACTGACCTGGTGGCGGAGATTCGGCTGCCGAGCAAATGAAAAGCTTTTTTTGCAGATGAGAAAATGACAGGAAAGACAGAAACAACTGAGACTGTCGGAAAGGCAAACCCTGCCGGCAGGACCAGGCTGGCCGTCTCCTCGCCCGTGGGAACGGAGCACGAGTACTCCATTAACGATAAAGATCACAGGCCGCTTGCCATCTCAGACCGGATCATCCGTCGCATTGCCGGCGAGCTGCAGCATGAGGTGCCCTTTGCCGGCATTCTGGTCTCCAAAGAGCTGCAAAAGCATGCCATCGAGCTGATCCCAAAGAGGCCGGCTGGGCTATCCGAGCTGGAAGAGGGGCTCTATCGGGGCCTTCTTGAGCTATACCATGCCACGAACAACGAATACGCCTTCATGGGCCTGGGAATGCATCCTCTGCTCACCTTAGACCAGACGACCTACTGGGACCACGACGAGCAGGAGTACTATGAGGCCTACGACCGCATATTCAACATCAATCAGCACGGCTGGCTGAACATTCAGGCTCTGCAAATCAACATACCCTACCGGGGAGAAGAGGAACTGGTGGCCATGTTCAATCGCATCCGATCGCTCATCCCCTACCTGGTGGCGGTCTCCGCCTCCTCGCCCATGGTGGAGGGCAGGCTGACTCCTTACATGGACAACCGGCTGGTCTACTACAGGCAAAACCAGGATGCTATTCCCCAGATCTGCCGGGGCATACTGCCGGAGAGGCTGGCGAAGGCTAAGGATTATGTGAAGATCAATCGGCAGATCTACTCCGAGCTGAAAAAAAGGCAGGCTGAGATCCTCTGCCGGGAGTGGGTAAACTCGCGGGGCGTGATCGTTCGCTTCACCAGAAGCTGCCTGGAGGTCAAAGCCATCGACGAGCAGGAGTGCCTGCATTCCGACATGGCGGTATCGGCCTTCCTGCTGGCCGCCCTGCGCTCCGACCTGGAGCTGGAGGAGGAGGAGAGCAGCCTGCTCGCCCTTCTGGAGGATGCCATGCGCCGCGGCACAGCAGGCCTGAGGCCGGAGCTGGAGAAGCTGTTTGCCTCTGCGGAGAAGAGCGCCACGGCAGAGGAGAGGCGGTATCTGCCGCTCATCGCCAGGAGGATCGAAGAGGGGTGCCTGGCGGAGGTCATGGTGAGAAGGCTTAAGGAAGGGGACGGGGCAATCAAGCCGCTACTCTCCGAGATGCAGTGGTGCCTGAAGGAGAACCGGCCCTTCCAGGCGGAGCCGGGCAGATGCGGATAGTGGCTGCATATCGCTCAATTGTCGGTAACGTACTACTAAACTAACTAAACCACAGAGGCGCAGAGACACAGAGAAATGGTCGTGACTTCCTGTCACCAATATTCATGAAAATGAACATCCGTTCTTTATGCGTCCTTTGTGAGCTTTGTGCCCTTTGTGGTTAAAATTTTTATATCATAATTAATTATTCTGTTTCTACGGATCTATCGATAACCACACAAAGACAAGGGCCAAAAAAAGATTGCACATCCGGGCGGCTCGCTCCATCCTGCGCCCGGACGAATGCTAATTTTCCCAGGATCAGGCTTACCTGGTCCAGACCGAGCCGCCGAAACCTCCTGTCTTTGACAATGCCGCCAGTTGGTTATTGGAGACGATCTGAAGCACCAGATTTCCGCTTGACATCACGCTGCCCATGGGCACATCGCTCCATTCGGCGTTGATTATGCTTCCGCTGATGCTGCCGCGCATGACATTGGACCAGGTTGGATTGCTGGGGCTCTGCTCGCCATACCACCAGACGGTTGTTCCGAGCTGGCGCAAATAGTATATTCCGCCGTCATCGCAGTTCCAGACACCGGTCAGATCCAGTGAAGCAGACGCTCCGCCGGATGAAGAGCCGCCCGGCGCACTGCCTCCTGGATATGAGCCACCGGGCGAGGATCCTCCTGGGGAAGAGCCACCTGGAGCTGCGCCGCCTGGCGAAGTGCCTCCGGGAGCTGTTCCGCCAGGAGCAGACCCGCCGGGTGATGTGCCGGATGCAGCCTCCTTCTGGAAGGTATAGCTGGCAATGTAATTGCTTCTGCTGCTACTGTCCAGGAAGCGATCATAGGAATCCACCCTCAGCTTATTGCCGGACGGCTTGATGACCAGCGTGGTCTCAGAGAATCCGGAATTGAAGACTGCTATCAGGGTATTGGCACCGCTGGCGATATCTGAGGAGACGTCGGAAGCAAAGGCTTTAGCCTGCACAGCGCCCCAATCACAGTCGGTAGGATGGCAACTGCCCCAGGCATGCACCTGGGCTGAGCTTCCTGAAACATCTATCTTTAGACTGGTTATGCCCCGGGTGGCGGAGTCTACATTTGACCATGACCCGGCAAACTGATTCATAGAGGCCTGGCCGCTGTATGCAGTCAATAGGAGCAGCAATGCAAGAGCCAGGCAGGAGTATGGAAATCTCATATTTTCACCTCGAAATGTCCTTTATCTCAGATCTCTCCGATATTTCCCAGTGTGGCCTGCAGCTTGCCGAATTTCTGGAGAGGAGCAACCTCAGCCAGCAGTCCGGAAGCAGACATCTGAGTGGTCGCCGTCCGGGTGAATGTATAGCTGGAAGCATAGTTGCTCCTGGCGCTACTGTCCTGGAAGGCGGTATATGACTGCACGGACAGGCTGTTTCCCTGAGGCTTGATGAAAAGTGTGGTCACAGAGAAGCCGGAATTAAAGACCGCCATGAGGGCCTGGGCCTGGTTCACCGGATCCGAGGAGACATCGGGGGCAAATACGTAAGCCTGAACCATTCCCCAATCGCAGTCTGTGGGATGGCACTTGCCCCATGCCTGCACATTGGCCGAGGCTCCGGAGACGCTGATGGAAAGCTTGGTCATCCCTCCGGTGTTCGGGTCGGCATTGGACCAGTCGCCGGCAAACTGAGACAAGCTTGCCGAGCAGGTGGACAGGGAGAAAAGCAGCAGTAAGAGAGCTGCCAGTATCTTAGGGATATCATCCATATTACAACCTCGTACCTAAAATTCTTAAAACCATTACATCTTCCTTGATATAAATTATTTGGGTTGCTAAGCGATATTCGTTTTACAAAAGGTTTCGGCCAAAAATGGCTTGTACTCCCTGATCATCTGCTAATCCATGCGCACGTTCATCATAGTGGGCCACAAGGCCACCACCTCACCCGACTTCTCTTTAGAGGACATCCCCGGAACCTCCGGGCGGCTGGACATACTCTGCCGGGCGGTCACTGCTGCCTTCGTCCTATCCCACGGCATCAGAAAGGATGTCTGCGTCTACCTCATCCTCCTGGGCGGCAAGGACCCGGAGATTCAGGAGCCCAAGACCATCCGCCTCTCCGGCGAGACCCTGCGCCACCTCAATCCCGATGAGAGGACCACCGCCGCCCTGCTCAAGAAAGCCCTGGCCGTGCCGGCGGGCGGCGAGTGGACCATGTCCACCTCCGGGATATTCGTGCGGACGGGGGGGCTGGCCGGGCTGTTGGAGGAATTGAAGAAAGCAAATGTGAGACTGGTCTACCTGCGCGAGGATGGAGAGGACGTGAGAGGCCTGGGAGAGAGCGGCCTTCCCTCGGATGGAGCCTTTATTCTGGGAGATCACGTGGGCATGACGGAAGAGGAGGAAAAGCTGATCGAAGAGGCCGGGGCGAAGAAGGTCTCCCTGGGAGCGACCAGCCTGCACGCCGACCACTGCGTAGTGCTGATCAACTGGATTTTGGATGT
>DAOPZB010000148.1:0-4696 GCA_035353195.1 Methanothrix sp.
TGCTCAGGATACTGGTGGTCAAGACCCCCCGGCCCAAAGAAGCGACGAAGATGCTTTAAGAGAGAAGCTGATGCTGCACGCCCGCACCGAGGAAGAGGTGCTCTATCCGGCGGCAATTCTGATCGGCGAATATCTTAAGGACAGGCTGGAATAAACCGGCAGAGATCGGGTGAGCAGAATATGGATTCCATTGTAGAGGAGAACAAAGAACTGGTGCGCCGATTCTTCGCCCAGGGGCCGTCTCAGGGGGATTTGGCGGGAGCGATGAAGCTGCTGGCAGAGGATTTCACATTGCATGTGCCCCTCCCCTGCTCTGCTGGCCGGCAGGGCATGGGCGAGGTGATCACTGCCTGCCGGGCGGCCTTCCAGCACCTGAATGTGACCGTCGAGGACATGGTGGCCGAGGGGGATCGGGTCGCTGCCCGCTTCACCGCCCGCGGCATTCACAGCGGAGAGTTCATGGGCCTGCCGCCGACAGGAAAGAGCATAACCATGACCGGGATAGAGATCTTTCGCATCGAAAACGGCAGGATTGCCGAGCTGTGGGGGGAGGCCAATCTGCTGGGGTTGATGGCACAGCTTGGAATCGCTCCAGCCGGCAGCTAACAGGGGCAGGACAACGGCACGTACAAATCCCCTGGAAGGTGGCAACACTGTCCAATCCTGAGCGCTGGAAAAGGCACGCCCCTCTGCCGGGGGACATAAAAGAGCGGCTTGATAGCCTCGCCCCGATTCTGGAGAGCGGCGGCGTTCTTCTCGCCCACCTCTTCGGCTCTCTGGCCGGCGTGGATAGCAGTAGCGAAGAGGGAAGAGAGTGGGGGAAGAGAGAAGGGGAGCCTCAGCCCAGGAAGGGCCGGCCGCCGGGAGACGTGGACCTGGCTGTGCTGAGGCGAGATGGTCCCGCCTGGGAGATGGAGCAGGCGCTGGAGGAGGCTTTAGGCACCGACCGGCTGGACCTGGTGGATCTGAGGGAGGCATCGCCCGTTCTGCGCTTCGAGGTCCTGCGCGGCGGGAGGCTGATCTACGCCCCGGAGGAAGAGCTCCGGGAGAGATTCGAGATGGAGACGCTTCGCCTCTACAGGGATACGGAGCCCCTGAGGCGGCGGCAGAGGCAGGCATTGAGGGAGAGGATGGAAGAGTGGCGCTCAAGAGAGGCGTGAAGATCTTCCCGCTCTTTGCCAAGGAGATCCTGCTCTGGATGGAGGGGCTGGTGGGCGGGAAGAAATAAAAGGCTTTCATTTTCAAGGCTCTCCTCACAGCACGCACTGGCTGCAGTCCTGGCAGCCGCATTCGATGTTGTTGATCTTCCACTTCAGAGCCCAGCGCTTCATGTCCTTGATGATAGCTATGATCTCCAGGCCCGACTCTGTGAGGGTGTAGCGGCTCTTCACAGGAAATGAGCTGCTGTCCACGTGGTTTTCCACCAGCCCCTCCTTTTCCAGCTCTCGCAGGCGGGCGGAGAGGACCTTCTGGGTGATGCCGAACAGGCAGCTCTTCAGTTCTGAGAAGCGGCGGGTGTGCCCCTCGCCCTTGTACAGCTCCAGGAGTATGAGCAGGGTCCACTTTCGGGCGATGTACTTGACTGTCAGGTTGACGGTGCATCCGTTCTGCATGGTATCTTCAGGGAAACTTTCTAGGCTAAATACCTTGGTATCCTTTGTATACTATGAGGGGCAGCAAGCCTGGCGAAGCATCTGATCTGAAGGCAAAAAAGTAAGAAGTATGGCTGCCCATACAATTGCATTAAACGGTAATAATGAAATCTGAGATGTAGGTGTAAGAAATGGCTGCTATCACTAAACCGGATATGTTCTGTTACCAGTGCTCCCAGACGGCGGGGGGCACGGGCTGCACAGTTAAGGGAGTATGCGGAAAGGAGGCGACCGTGGCGAGATTGCAGGACAACCTGCTCTTCGCCATCAAGGGCATCAGCGCCTACCTCTACCATGCCAGAGAGCTGGGCTATACCGATCCTGAGGTTGACGCCTTCATCGAGAGGGGCTTCTTCTCGACGCTGACCAACGTCAACTTCGATCCCCTACAGTTCCTCCGACTGGCAATCGAGGCCGGGCAGATGAACATCAAGACCATGCAACTGCTCAAGAAGGCGCACATCGAGACCTTCGGCGAGCCCACGCCCGTACAGGTGAAGACAGGCACAGTCAAGGGCCACGGCATCCTGGTGACCGGCCACGACATGCATTCCCTTCATAAGCTCCTGGAGCAGGTGGAAGGGACGGACGTCTTCGTCTACACCCACTCCGAGATGCTGCCCGCCCACGGCTATCCGGGCTTGAGAAAGTACAAAAACCTGGCAGGAAACCTTGGCAAGGCCTGGTTTGACCAGAAGAAGCTCTTCGCCCAGTACCCCATGGCCATCCTGGGCACGTCCAACTGCTTCCTGCTCCCCAAGGACGAGTACAAGGACCGCATGTTCTCCGCCGGGCCGGTCTATCTGCCCGGCGTCAAGCACATCGACGGCTACGATTACTCTGAGGTGATTGCCATGGCCCGCTCTCTGCCGGAGCTGCCGGACGCGCCCGGAGAGTACGTCCTGACCACCGGCTTTTCGACCTCTGTCCTGCTCACCCATGCCGCCAAGATCAAAGAGCTGGTAGAGGCCGGCAAGATCAAGAGGTTCTTTTTGGTGGGTGGCTGCGACGCGCCCCTCAAAAAGTCCGACTACTACCGGGAGTTCGTCCAGAAGCTGCCCAAGGACACCGTCATCCTCACATTGGCCTGCGGCAAGTTCCGCTTCAACGACATTGACTTCGGAGACATCGAGGGCATCCCCAGGCTGATCGACCTGGGCCAGTGCAATGATGCCATAGTGGCCGTGGAGGTGGCAAGCGCTCTCGCGGGGCTGTTTGGCGTGGGAGTGAACGACCTGCCCCTGACGCTGGTGGTAAGCTGGATGGAGCAGAAGGCGGTGGCGATCCTCTGGTCTCTGCTGGCCCTGGGGCTCAAGGGCATCTACCTCGGCCCGATTGTGCCGGGATGGGTCAACGAGGATATGCTCAAGATACTGGTCGAGCAGTACGACATCAAGCTGATCAGCACTCCGGATGAGGACATCAAGAAGATGATGGGGTGAGAGAGCAGGTGCATTAGAGCATTCGCATATTTCATCTCAAATCATCATTGCTAGAGCAGAGGGCAGGCTCAGGCCTGTCCTTTCTCTATCTTATTCTTCAATCGCGATATTGCGAATTCAAGGCATGGATTCGCGAAGTAAAGCGCCTTGTCGTGCAGGTACCATGGATTCATCGAGCAAAGATATCATGGCATTAAAATTAAAATAATCCATTATAATATTGATATCACTTCACCTGTTATCCTGATCCTGCCATCCCCAGCCAGCTCCGAGAGGGCCCGGTTCAAGTCTGCAATCATGATCCCGATGCACCTTCTTAGCCCACTCCTATTCATTTTCCCTTCCGCTGTTGGCAAGTATCCACAAAATGCGATCTCTCGGAGACCACGAAGGGCTGACCATAACTTACCTCATGTATTTCCTGGAAAATGTAGCGATAAATGCTGCCCACATGAAGGTTCCGATGATAGCTTCAAGTCCAGCTACTAATTTGAAGTCCGGTGTGGGCTTATATCCTGCGTATCCCGGAGTAACCGCAGTTGCGATACTGAACCACACATAATCCGCTAGAGTAGCGTTTCCTTTTAATTGTGACGCCACTGGATCTATTCCATGCCAAAAAAGGTAAATGGCGGCGAAAAGACCGACGAATCCAAACCAACAAGCCATAAGGCGAAAGGGGTGTACACCATATCCGAATATAAATTGGATAAAAAACCATTCTGGGTAGCGGATATACCAGGTTTTTCGCTTCCGTTTACCTTCCATTTCTCGATAAAAATGAGATCCAGCCTTTTCCCGATCTCCATTTGCTTCAAGTACAATTTTTGCTCTTCTACAAGCATCTTCCTGCGATAACGGAGATGCGAATACAGTGGATTCGAATGATAAATTTTCTCCGCTGAATTTAGATCCACTAAAATCTACGAGCTCCATGAATTTGGTTTCGCTGAAATCAGCACATCTGAAGGTTGAATCCCAGAAATGGACTGTGCCTTCGAATATTGAACCAACAAAATAAGCATCTCCATTGAAGTCTGTATTATCGAAATAAGCGGCTCCTTTAATGGTTGTTTCTTCAAGAATAAATGCCTCCTTTAATGAACATGAGCTAAAGTTTAAAACTCCTTTTATAACGGAATTTTTAATACATATAAGCGGTAACACTAGCAGTTTTCCTTTTTGATCTTTTGGTACGCTGAGTTCGCTTATGTTTAGATCCCCTTTTATAAATACATGTTGATATTCGATGAGTGAATCGCCCATCTCGATTTTGCCCATTATTTCATCAGCGAGGATCTCTTTTAGGCCGTTTTCCTCTATGTGAATAAAGACCACCTCTTATGCAAAGATATTGATACGGGCGTGTTCGTACCACTTATTGACATGTATACCTTTGCCGGGATGGCATTTATAGGTATTTTATACACAATATTTCTAGATCTATTACTGCTCTCAGGCACGGATTTTTTATAATCAAAGTCATAGTGCTTTGTGAGGCAATCTGGAACCAAGTTCGTATAACCAATTCCATTCTCGTCTACAAGCGATTCTGGGTAGACAAATATAGGATTTTTTCCCTTATTATGTATAATATAATTT
>DAOPZB010000149.1:0-4678 GCA_035353195.1 Methanothrix sp.
CCTCATAGCCGCCAGGACCATAGCCTCCCTCATAGCCGCCAGGACCATAGCCTCCCTCATAGCCACCAGGACCATAGCCACCCTGTCCCTGCCCCTGGCCAAGACCGCTCTGACCCTGCCCCTGGCCATAACCGCTCTGGCCTGATGAGAGGACGTCCACCATAATAGAATTGCTCTTCTGGCCGTTGATGTAGAATGTTATGGTATGGCGCCCCACAGCATCCGCCCAGAAGACAAACTGGGTATATCCGGGATAGAATTGATATGTCTTTACCAATTCATAGCCGCTGGGATAAACCTCAACCACTGTAGCCATGCCGCCCTGTGTGAAGGCCAGCAATTTGAATCTGGCATTGTACGGGCACTGCATGTATTGCGTCCATCGAGATGTGCCCTGAATCCATAGAGAATTATATTGCACATAGCTGGGATTGTAAGGTTGGTTTTGTCCGTTTATTATCAAATAGCTGGGCTCAGCCCCATTGAAATTGAACTGCACTGCCCCTGTTTCCGATGATCCCTGCGTCCCTTGATCGAAATAATAGAATTCTTGATATTCATCCAGCCCAAGAGCCGGCACAATCGCCAGCGACATTATGAGCAGAATCAATATAGCTTTTCTCGCCCACATACAATCACCACTTGATATGAGGGATTTGTTAATAATTAATGTTTGCCCTCGTCAGGCAGAGGTATCATCAAAGCTGATCTTCTTCTGGGTCTGGAAGGAACCGGAGTACTGCTCTTCGCTTCTGTTCATCCTCAAGGACCAGCCTCTCATATTCTTGATGTTCCAGAGCCCTTCAAAGGCCAGTGATGTGTTATAATCCATGGTGTTATTGAAGCGGCTCATAGACCTGATGACGCTGGACTCGCTCTTGTCCACGTGGCTGAGATTGAACCTCTCGGCTACAGCCGCCCCAATGCCCTTTTCAAATAGCGGCAGATTAAGGCTCTTTCTATTCTTGAGCAGTCCTCCGTCAAAGACCAGGTCGGACTTCTGGGTGAAATCGACCTTTTTGCCCACCTTATTCAAATTTCTCAGGGACTCGAAGCTGATTGAGCCGGAGCCCTTCATCCAGCCTTTAGAATCCACGGAAGTATCATGAAATGAGCCCTTGATGGAAACATCACCGGAGCCCCTTACCACAGAGGACTCGTCAAAGAGAAATCCCCTG
This sequence comes from Methanothrix sp., assembly GCA_035353195.1. GTDB lineage: Archaea > Halobacteriota > Methanosarcinia > Methanotrichales > Methanotrichaceae > Methanothrix. The sequence goes on from DAOPZB010000149.1 coordinate 1,179, forward strand.
CTGGCATAAGCTGCTGACTGTGCCGGGCAGAGCAAGCTCACAGCCAGAGCTATGGCGAGAGCGGCGATCGCGACCAGAGTGAGTAGATTGCCTTTCACTAAAAATTGCTGATGGCCGGATGAGGTAATTAATCTTTTGGGTGCGCAGCCAGGGCTTCACGACAACTGCATGACTTCAAATCGAATCAAAATGATTATCATGTAAGAGAGACAGACTAAGAGATGGAACAGGTTATGCCCACGACCGGGAATGGGGATGAGTTCAATGCAAAAGAGCAGCATTAAAGGCGTTTTCGGCAATTGTCTCAAAGCCGCGATTTGGGTGATCCTGATTGCGGCAACTGCAGAGGCCGACTGGCTGGAGGGAGGATATGTCGGCAGCGGTGGAAGCAGCGATATGGCAGCATATTTCACAGATCCCATTTTCACATCACCCGCCGGCAGCTACCAATCCTCCGATCCGGCCATAAGCGAGATGCAGTCGTCATTGGACCGACCGCTGGCATTGGGTTACACCTCATCAAGGACGAGTAGCCAGAGGACACTGACAGCGCCTCCGGCCATATCTACACCGGCAGCCACTGCAAACGCCAGCGCTTCCGGCCGCTGGAGCCTGACGCTGTCCGAAGGCAGGACGATTGAACTGCAGCTCTACCAGTCCGGGTCAAGGGTCTTCGGTGCGGGAAGCATCATCCAGGGCGTCACCCAGGGCAGTGCTCAAAACAGCGCTCATGACAATGCCCGGAGCCGGACGGCGGCAACCTACACTGCTCTGGCCAGCGGCACCATCTCCGGAGACGCTCTGCAACTGGACGTAGTCATCCAGAGCGGCACGGAGTTGTATTCGATGACGATCGATCTCAGCAGGCTGCATCTGTCACCTGAATACCTCATTTACAGGGTGGGAGCCCAGCCGGCATCAGGGACGGTAAAGGCCATAAGGATGCCTTGATGGCAAGAATGCAGAAGGCAGAATGCAGGATATTATAGCGACTTGATTGAGGCGCGAGGGAGGAAGGCATGTTTGTCCCCACAGGCACCGAGGAGATCATACCGCGGCGGAAGTTCCCGTATGTGACTGCGGCAATAGTGGCCTTGAACAGCCTGGTTTTTATCTACGAGCTGTTCATCCTGATCACCGGTGGATCTGGGGGCCTGAACGCCTTCTTTGAAACCTTCGGCATGGTCCCATCTGAGCTATTTGCAGGTCAGAGCAATCCGCTGGCCCTGCCCTTCTATGTCACATTGATCACTTCCATGTTCGTGCACGGCGGCCTGCTGCACGTCGCGTCCAATATGCTCTACCTATCGGTCTTCGGCGATAATGTGGAGGAAATGATGGGGCCGGGATTCTATATCGTCTTCTATCTGCTCTGCGGCCTGGCGGCCTCCTTCGCCCAGATCGCCGCCGATCCGGGGTCGCAGGTCCCCAATGTGGGGGCCAGCGGAGCGATAGCCGGCGTGCTGGCCGGATACCTGCTGCTATTGCCCACCGGGACGGTGCGCATATTTGTCTTTCTGGTGCTCTTCAGCCGCATGGCCAGGGTGCCGGCTCTTATCTTCATATCAATGTGGTTTGTACTCCAGCTCCTCAGCGGAGTCAATTCATTGGGCGCCAGGGCAGATTCAGCAGATATGGGCGGTGTGGCCTACTGGGCGCACGTCGGCGGCTTTCTGGCGGGTCTGGTGCTGGCCTTTGTCTACAAGAGATTCATGAGGTGGCGGCTGTATCGGGGTATCTCCTAGCTGCCTCTTCAATCCACGATGTCAATCCCAATAACAAGCTCTAAATAGTACTTTTATCATCAATAATACTGATCAATCATGGAATTGACAACTATTCAAAGAGACATCCTCACGGCCCTGATCAACATCCACCGGGCAGAAGGGCGGGCTGTCAGGGGTGATGAGATTGCCGAGCTGATAGACCGAAATCCAGGCACCGTCAGAAATCAGATGCAATCCCTCAAAGCCCTGAATCTGATCGAAGGCATACCGGGCCCTAAAGGGGGATACAAGGCCAAGGGAGAGGCTCATGAGGCGCTCAACATTGGGTCCCGGAGCGATATGGTTACCGTGCCGGTAAGCCGAAACGGCGTATTGATGGAGGATACCACCGCCAGCGAAATCGTATTCGATAAGGTCATGCACAAGCAGCTTTGCAATGGCCTGGTGCGCATAATCGGAAATATCAGGGACTTTAATGTCGGCGACAAGATCGATGTCGGGCCCACTCCGGTCATTAAGCTCATCCTGCGGGGCACGGTGACGGGAAGGGACGATACCATGAACCGGCTGACCATCCGCATCAATGAGATGATATCTGTGCCAAAGGTCGCAGTTAAAGGGATCGCTCGCCGGGCTTTGCACATACCGGCCTCTGCATCCTTGCAGGAGATATCGCGCACATTGATGAATAATGGGGTATACGAATCATTGGTTGACGACGGCTCGCCGGGGGTGGTTAATCTGGCCGATGTCGCCCGGGCCGTGGCCGAGGGCAAGGCCGGGCAGAAGGCAAAGGATATCATGAGCCGCAGTTTCCTGACCATCGGCTCGGAGGAGCCCATCTATGAGGCTATCAAGATGCTCGGCAAAACCGGCAAAAGCCAGCTCGTGGTTACCGAGAAAGGGTCTCTGTGGGGCTTCGTCTCTCCCGCAGATCTGATAAAGACGCTCACTCACCCCTGATCATAAGGGCCAGTTTTGGAGCAAGCGAACAATCCACGCCAGCCAGGCCAATCGGGCCATACCCAATTATCATATGGGCCGGCCCTGCTGCCTGCCACTGTCGTCCGAAAGCTTCATGACTGCGGCCTTCGTGATAGAAGCCAATGGTAGTGGTTCTCTGCAACGATAATGAGATCGAGGTGCCGGATGGGGAGATCTGCCAGATCTGCGGCGAGGAGCTGGAGGAGTTCGATGAGGTCACCGGCACAGGCATACACGGCTACTACCACTGGATCTGCGTGAGCCATTGCGACGCCTGAGAATGATATTGGTTCTTTGCTAATATACAAAAAAGTTAAGCTAGTCGTTCAATCTGGTACGAGTTCCTTGCCTGCTTCCTGCCAGGCAGGGACTCCACCCTGCACAATCCATGCATCGCGGTCACCGAATACTCTAAGCATAGCTACCGCAAAGGCTGAATTGGTATCATAAGTGCATACGACTGCAATTTTCTTATCGGAAGGTACCGCATCCATATCAGAGATGATATTCGTGAATGGGATGTTCATCGAACCTGGAATATGCCCAGATGCATAGCCGGCTTCAGGTCTTACATCCAGGATGGCCCAATGTGCCATTTCGGTTTCATTCTCAGTCGCATTAATCACGTCCAAAACCGGTATCAGGTACAAGCCGTTATTTATCATATTCTTCATGAGGTCATCTGCTTTTATCATATAGTTTGGCGAAGTCTCTTGACCTGCTGCCCATACAGTAGGAACCAATATTAGTGCAACAATTGTTGCCACAATTATCTTTTTCATAAAAATC
>DAOPZB010000150.1:0-4666 GCA_035353195.1 Methanothrix sp.
GCACCTCCTGGGGACAGACCCGGCCGCAGATGCCGGGCAGGCTGTTCTTCCTCTTCAAAGATGCCACAGCCTCCTGCATGTCGCCCTCCCGCATGGCCTTGATGAAGGACGGGATCTCGACGCCCACTGGACAGCCCTCCACGCACTTGGGCTTCTTGCACTGAATGCACCTTGACGCCTCTTCTGCTGCCTGCTGGGAAGTATAGCCTAAAGCGACCTCCTGAAAATTGTGTCTCCTCTTCTCTGCAGTCTGCTTGGGCATATCCACCCGGTTGTAATTCATCTTGCTTGACATCTTACCTGCACCCAACCTGCACCGCGCCTTCCGCCTGAGATTTTCCGCTAGATCAATCCTGATCTATTAATAAGATTTTCCTTGGGATGGATGAGGGCATCAGAGCGATGGAGCAACTCTTTCCCAGGAGCAGCCCCTCTTCTTCAGGTACTCGGCCATCTGAGATTCCGATCTCCCCAACGACCAGAGGTGGGATCCGTTCAGGCAGAACATGGGCCGGTATTGATACTTTCTTTCCGAGAGCACGAAGGGATCCGCCGGCGTCAGATCGGCAGGCACCTCATCCAGGGTGGACTCCATCAGACACCACCTCCCGGACTCGTTCTGGTAGACGGCCCAGGCATGGCCGAACTCCCCGTCCGGAGTGCTCACGCTTCCCAGAACGACGCGCACGCAGTGCTCCGATATGCCGCTGGCCAAAAGAAGTGTGGCCAGCAGAAATGATGCGTCCTCGCAGTCTCCTTTATGCAGGGTGAGCGTCTCCTCCGGAAAGAGCCACAGGTCGTCCACTCCGAAGGTGGTCTTGTCTGTGATATACTGCACCGACCGGGCCACATAATCCCAGATCTTCCAGGCCCGCAGGTCAAACGTCCCCGCCGCCCGGGCGGAGGGCAGGTCGATCTCCTGCAAGGCCCTGATTATGACCTCGCTCTTGTCCGAAGAGAGCCAGGCCCGAATGTCGGTGGGAATGAAGAGGCCCGCGCTGCCCACGACCGCCCTTTTGTCCCACATGATCGTATCCCGGACAATTGCATCCCCCGACCAGTTGAAGCTTGTCGCCATTGCCATCACCAAATCAATCATAATAATTTTAATTAGTTATATTTAAAAGTTTGGCTTTGCAGGATGAGAGAATTGGATCACACTTCCATAAAACAGCAAAAACGATACCGTAGCCGGATCAAGTCTATGACCCTAAGATTTCATTCATACTGCTGAACTTCAAATAGCTTTAATAACTTGCTAAAATAATCTCAGATAAATAACATTAAATAGTTTCAATCCGAACTGTTCCTGATTTATAATCATGGATTATTATAGAGGTAATTAGATGGTTGATAAGACTAGCGATAGATCGGTCGACCCCGCCAGCCGGGAGATGCTGGAAGTCTGCCGCAAGGCCGGCCTGGAGACCGCCTGGGATCGTTTTGAAAAGCAGCAGCCTCAATGCGGCTTTGGAGAGCTGGGGCTTTGCTGCCGAAACTGCAACATGGGCCCCTGCCGCATCGATCCCTTCGGCGAAGGAGCCGTCAAGGGCGTCTGCGGGGCGACAGCCGATATAATCGTGGCCCGGAATCTTCTGAGGATGATTGCCGCCGGAGCCGCCGCTCACTCCGACCACGGCAGAGGAGTAGCCCATACCTTCAAACTCATGTCCGAGGGCAAAGCCCCCAGCTACCAGGTCAAGGACAGTGCCAAGATGGAGAGGCTCATGAAGGAGTACGGCGTGGATAGCCAGATGGCCCTCGCCGATGCCGTCCTGGCGGAGTTCGGCAAACAGGATGGGCCCATTCAGTTCACCCGCCGCGCTCCGGCCCAAAGGGTCGAGCTGTGGAAGAAGCTCGGCATCGATCCCCGCGGCATCGATCGGGAGATTGTGGAGATCATGCATAGAACTCACGTGGGCGTAGACAACGACTACGTCCACCTCATATTGCAGGGTTTGCGCGCCAGCCTGGCGGACGGCTGGGGCGGCTCCATGATCGCCACGGAGCTACAGGATGTCATGTTCGGCACTCCGTCGCCCGCGTTCTCGGAGGCCAATCTGGGTGTTCTGGAGCCCAATCAGGTCAATATCATAGTCCATGGCCATGAGCCCCTGCTCTCGGAGATGGTTGTGGCGGCAGCCGCAGATCCGGAGATGGCGGAGCTGGCCAAAAAGCAGGGCGCTGTGGGCATCAACGTCGCCGGAATGTGCTGCACCGGAAACGAAGTGCTCATGCGCCACGGCGTTCCCGTTGCCGGCAACTTTTTGCAGCAGGAGCTGGCGGTGGCCACCGGCGCTGTGGAGGCCATGGTGGTGGACATACAGTGCGTCATGCCCGCCCTGGGAGCCCTCTCTGGGTGCTTCCATACCAAATTCATCTCCACTTCTCCCAAAGCCATGTTCCCCGGAGCCACGCACATGGAGTTCCATGAAGAGACGGCGATGCAGACTGCCAGGGAGATAGTGAAGACGGCAATAGCCAATTATCAGAACAGAAATCCCCTGAAGGTCCATATACCCAATGAAAAGGCCAAATGCATGGTGGGCTTTTCTGTGGAGAGCATCCTGGCCGCCCTGGGAGGCAGCCTCGATCCCCTGCTGGGGGCCATCAAGAGCGGTGCCGTGCGGGGCATCGGAGCCGTGGTCGGCTGCAACAATCCCAAGGTGCAGCACGACTACGGGCACCTCAACCTGGTCAGAGAGCTGATCAAGAACAATGTGCTGGTGGTCAGCACCGGCTGCAATGCCCTGGCCTGCGCCAAGGCCGGGCTGCTCCTTCCGGAGGCAGCGGAGATGGCCGGCGAAGGCCTCAAGGGCGTCTGCAAGGCCCTGGGAATTCCCCCCGTGCTGCACATGGGCTCCTGCGTGGACATCTCCCGCATACTCGTCGCCGCCGCAGCCATTGCCAATGCCCTGGGGGTGGACATCAGCGACCTGCCCGCTGCCGCAGCCGCGCCAGAGTGGATGAGCGAAAAGGCCGTCTCCATTGGAGCTTACGTTGTTGCCTCCGGAGTGTTTACAGTGCTGGGCACTGTGCCTCCCGTGCTGGGCAGCTCCGCCGTAGCATCGCTGCTCACCTGCGGAGCCGAAGACGCCGTGGGGGCTACATTTGCCGTGGAGCCGGATCCCTTCAAGGCCGCCGCCCTCATGATCGACCGCATCGACAGCCAGAGAAGGAAGCTGGGGCTGTAGCTCGCTTTAAGGTGCAGAATTGCATGAATGATATTTGGGGAGGACAAAAAGCATGAAAGAGGTATTCGTGCGCCTGGACCGCTGCCAGGGCTGCAAGTCCTGTGAGATGGCCTGCGCCGTGGAGCATTCGGCCAGCAAAAACATTTTTGCAGCAGTCTCGGAGAAGCCGAGGCCCGTGCGCCGCATCTACGTGGAGATGGCTGAGGGAGAGAAGGTCCCTCTCGTCTGCCGGCACTGCGAGGATGCGCCCTGCGTCGCTGTCTGCCGTACGGGAGCCATGACCCAGGACCCGCTGACCGGAATTGTGGAGAGGAGTGAAGAGAACTGCGTCGGCTGCTGGATGTGCGCCATGGTCTGCCCCTATGGAGTTATAGGCCGGCATACTGAGGTGAGGAAGGCGGTCAAATGCGACCGCTGCAAGAGCCTGGATGTTCCGGCCTGCGTAGCCGCCTGCCCCACAGGAGCATTGATCTTTGCCACCCAGAGGGAGTTTGTGGAGATGATGCGAAAGGAGGCTGCCGCACGCATAGCCCGCGAGGCCAGGGGGCTGGCCAGGGCGTAAACTTTTTTATTTATCGCATTTGCTTTTCATTACAGTTCTTCAGCTCCCTCCACGGAATGGAATCTCCTTTCATGTGCGGCAATGGCATCCATTACGAGGTCTCTGTATGCGGAAGTCGGGGGCTTTTTCAGGCCTATCGTCAGAAGGTCCCGGACAACATCGCTCTTGCTGCGGCCGGAGGCCAGTATGCGATTCTCTATAGCCTCCAAAACATCATCATCCACCAGTACAGATAATTGTTTCATCTTCGTAGCAGCGCGGAAATCCCATCCTTTAGGGTGGGGATGAGCGCGTGCCTACACCTCCGAAAAGTATAATTCATCTAATCACCAACATATATGAGATGCTTAGGATGATAACATTTAAGCTTAGGTTGACCGACCAAGATTGTAAGTCTCTCCTGGATACGATGAGAGCTTATTCCAAAGTCTTCTCTATATCCGCAAAATGGGGATTCGAGAATCAATCTTGGAATAAGGTCGATAACCACAATGCAACCTACAAGCATATTCGTCAAAGCATTCCCGATCTTCCTTCCTCTCTGGTGCAAGGAGCTAGAGATTGCGCCTGCGAAGCTCTGAAAGCGGTCAAATGTAAAACCGTCCCGGAACGAAAGCCACTCTCTGCGATGCGATATAATCAGAGAGTTATCACGGTGAACCTCGTTTCCGGAATTGCGACAATTGCAAGCATTGCAGGTAGAATCAAGGCATCTTTCTTCGTACCACCGTATTGCAGAGATTACCTTAGTTGGGCTATCAAGTCCTCTGCGATCTCTTATGATCGCAGAAATAAGGTGTTCTATCTGCATGTATCCCTTGAGCACAACGACCCTGAGAAGGTCGCGAATCTCAGAGTTCTTGGAATAGATCGCGGAATAGTAAATATTGCAGTCTGCTCGGATAACACG
>DAOPZB010000151.1:0-4600 GCA_035353195.1 Methanothrix sp.
CTTCCAGGCGCACGGCTCTCTCAAGCACGTCGTGGTGGTCGACTCGGACATCAACATCTACGACCCGCACGACCTGGAGTTCGCCCTGGCAACGCGCATGCGCGGCGACGAAGACCTGATCGTGCGCCCCAATGTGAGGGGCAGCACCCTCGATCCGCGCAGCGTGGAGGGGATGACGACCAAGGTAGGAGTGAACGCCACGGCCAGGCTGGATAAGCTGTGGAAGTTCTCCAGGGTGACGCCTCCGGGGCTGGGATAGGGAGATGGCCTCACCGATACAATTGGCTCCCATCACTCAGAGAAAAGATCACGATTTCGTGCCACACAGAGGACAGAGAAGCACGCACAGAGAGCTAACCACTGAATGAACTGAGAATACCACACAAAACAGCAAGGAGCCAAAAAAAAAAATTAAATTTCCAGATACAGCCTGATGCTGTAGATCGTAGCTAGTGCCAGGATCACAGACAGCACCAGAGACAGCATCTGGAAGATATACTCGCTCATAGTACCCGCGCCCCCTTCTCCCCTACCCAATCCCACTCATAGATCTGATCGCGTGCAGACCATATATTCATTTTATTACATCTATATATTTCTTTTGTTCAGATAGGCACCGCTCCGCCGGGGAGAGGACCTGGGCCGACTTGACGCCCGTGACGATAGCCAGGAGCCTGACCCGTCCACCATAGTCCGGCAGAATCCTCGCCCCCCAGATGACATTGGCCCCTCCGTCCAGCTCCTGGGTGAGCGCTCCGGCGATGGCGGCCGCCTCCTTGAGCGTCATGTCCGGCCCGCCGGTCATGTGCAGCAGGCAGGCCTTCGCGCCCCGCAGGTCCACATCCAGCAGGGGATTTTTGAGAGCCGATTTCACGATCTTCTCCGGGCTGCTCTTCATCTTGCCCTCTCCCACGAACATAAACGACGGCCCGCCGGAGCGCATCACCGTGCAGACATCGGCGTAGTCCAGGTTGATCAGGGAGGGAGAGGTGAGGGTCTCGCAGATGCCCTGGACGATCTCAGCTATGATCTGATCGACCACCGAAAAGGCATGCTGGAAGGGCAGGTGAGGCGCACATGCTAGCAGTCGGTTGTTGTCCAGGACGATGGTCGTGTCCGCATAGCCCCGCAGCTCCTCCAGCCCCTCCTCGGCCACAATCAGCCGGGCCTTCTCCAGGTGAAAGGGAGTGGTCACCATGGCGGCGACGATCGCTCCCCTCTCTTTGGCCAGCCGGGCCACAATGGGAGCCGACCCCGTGCCCGTGCCGCCCCCCAGGCCCGCCAGGACGAATACCAGGTCGGCTTTGCCGAGCATCCTCTCCAGGTCTGCCGACGCCATCTCCGCCGCCCGGCGGCCCACCTCCGGATCCCCGCCCGCGCCCATGCCCCGGGTGAGCTTGCTTCCGATCAGAATCTTCTCGTCGGCTCTCGTTGCCGTCAGGTGCTGGCTGTCGGTGTTGACGGCGACCGTCCAGGCCCCCTCCAGCCCCATCCCGGAGAGCCGGCTGACTGTATTGCTGCCCGCTCCGCCGCAGCCCACCACCACAATCCTGGGCAGGCCGAAGCCATCGGCATCGCCGGAGCCTCTTTCCTCAAGTAATTCAGACTGCAATGCTACTTCCCCCTCATTGCCAAATTGTGATATATGATGCCGATAATAGAAGATAAGCGTTTCTAAAGTTGGAGATTCGATGAAATGAAAGGAGACTTCAAATGAGCAGGTCGTCGCTCTACGATGCTGAGGACCTGGCAGATTACATCGCCCGAAATTACAGCGGCCGGGTGGTGGAGGTGGGTGTGGGCCATATGGCGGATGTAGCTGTAGCCCTCATGGCCAGAGGCCTCGATGTGCTGCTCACCGACAGAGAGGAGCGGCTGGCCGGAGGGCTGCGGGTGGTGGCAGATGACATATTCTCCCCCCGGCAGGAGCTGTACAGCGGCGCGAGGCTTCTCTACTCCATCCGCCCTCCCCTGGAGCTGCAACTGGCTATGGGCCGGCTCGCCGCCCGGACAGGCGCAGACGTCCTGGTCCGGCCGCTGGCCGACGAGGTGGCACAGCTGCCCGGCTTTGCCAGAAGGCTGGTCAACTTCGGTCAGGCCCGGTTCTTTCTGTTCTCCAATTCCCAATTCCACTGACAAAAAGAGCTAAATCTGATGAGCGTCGTTATTATTTAACTTATGAATGGAATTAACGATGATGTCATATTTGAGGCCGTCAGGCGGAAGGTGCCCAAGGCTCCCAAATTCTCCTCCAAGGGCAAGGCATTCCTCATGGCCCTGGTAGTTTTATTGCTGCTGATCTACGTAGTCGGCGGCTCTTTCATAGCCATAATTCCGGCGGGCTACGTGGGCGTGAAGGACCGCTTCGGAGTGGTATCAGACAACGTCCTCAGTTCAGGATTCAATCTCAAGGACCCGCTGACCGGGGTGCACGAGATCAACATCCAGACCCAGGAGATTGAATACAAGGAGATCACCGGGACCTTGACCAGCGAGGGGCTGGAGATCAAGCTCGACAGCAGCGTTCTGTGGCATCTTGATCCCAACAAAGTCCCTGAGATCTACCGGACGGTGAGGGGCAATTATGTCGACACCAAGCTCACACCATCATTCATGGGATTGCTCCGGGCCGAGATCAAGAAGTACACGGCAGAGGACATCTACACCAACAAATCCACTGAGATTCAAACCGATGTGGAGGACAGGCTCAAAGAGGAGCTGTCCAAAAGCGGCATCATGATCGAGCGGGTGTGGCTCAGGGGAATTTATCTGCCGACGGAACTGCAGACCGCCATCAAGACCAAGCAGCAGAAGCAGCAGGAGGCTCAACAGATGCAGTTTGCCATCCAGCAGTCGGAGCAGGAGGCGGAGAGGCTGGTCATCGAGGCCAGGGGCATCGCTGAGGCCAATCGCATCAAGGGAGAGTCGGTGACACCGACGCTGGTCTCCTGGGAGTTCGTGCAGGGGATAAAGAACAATCCCAATGTCATGTACGTGCCCATCGGTTCGGGAGGGGGGAGCGTTCTGCTCAACCTCCCCGCCGCGGGGTCGACCTTGAAGGAAATTTAGGGCTCCTCGCTATTTTACGTGGGTGGTGAAGTCTGTGGTTGGCCAGGCCGACAATTAAGCCTAATGCTACTGAACAAAACCGCAGAGGCACAGAGGCACAGAGATGAGAATGAGCCTGTTAGACAGAGTAACTCAGTTTAGCCACAGGAAATAGCTGAGAACCATATTTAGCCAATAGAGTAAGCGAGAGCATGATGCTGGAATTATAGGATGTCAGGATTCAACTCCGCCAGGAACTCTTCCCAGAGTGGCCCGTTTTGGCGGATGTACTCCTCCATCATCTGACGGCACTCTTGCGCGTCCAGGTCAACAACTTCGATTCCGTGCTCCTGCATGAACTTGTGTGCGGCGGGGGCGCTCCTGCCTTCGCCTACTACTACCTTTTTTATACCGAACTGGACGACCGCTCCGGCGCAGAGGTAGCAGGGCATGAGGGTGGTGTAAAGGATTGTGTTGTGATAGCCTCCGGTGAGTCTGGCGCTTCTCAGACAGTCTATCTCGGCGTGCATGAGCTGGTCATTCTGCTGCACCCTCCTGTTTCGCCCTCGGCCTATGATCCGGCCGTCCTCGACCAGAACGGCTCCGATGGGAACGCCGCCCTCAACCTGGCCCGCCAGAGCCTCCTGGATGGCGGCACGCATGAACTCGTCCATATCTTTAGCACCTCTTGACCTGCTCTTAAGGGAGAGGGCATCTATATGATTTGCCCCCAACGAACAGACCAACAATATAGCCAAAATAGCATCTTTGGCTGCAAATCGTCGGTCAGTCAACTGGACGGCTGGCCGCTCACGCTCACCGCCTCGAACGGGCAGGCTTTGCTGCACTTGCCGCAGCCGGTGCATTTGTCCTTATCCACCACCGCGTAGCCGGAGGCGTTCATGGATATGGCTCCTTCCGGGCATCTGTCCACGCACTTGCCGCAGCCAGTGCATTTGGAATCGTCGACCACAGCCGGCATGAGCTTGACCACAGCATAAGCCGAGCCCAGCAGAAGGCAGAGTACTGCCAGCGCTGCAATAATTCTGGTATGCTTCATCTCATATTCTCCATGAGCAGCAGATCGGCGGGGGAGGAGGGACGTCTTCTGTCGATCCAACTGCCGATTTGCTATAGTCATTGAACGATATATAAATTATGTGGCGAACGAACCCGATGGGAGCAGCGGCGCTTTGCTCCAGGAATCGCAGAACCGTTCTGAATCAAGTTTAAGCTACGCTAAATGTTCAAAAATCAGATTCAGAGGCTATTAAACCTTATATACCTTATAAATCCCGTTTTCCCTCTCCTTCAGCTCTTTGAGCGTCCTGTCCAGCTCCGCTGTGATTCTCTTCTTGGTCTCGGCACCGATCTTGATGTCGATGTCGGGCAGGGTGAGCGGCTCTCTGCCCACCAGGTTCATGAAAAACTCCACCCAGTAGGGCGGCAGGTATTCCGGCAGCCTCTCGCCCCTCATGAGGGAAAGCACCGCCGTCCAGGCCACCGGCACCACCTCCATGTTGTAGCCGCCTCCTCCCAGGGCCAGCAGCCT
>DAOPZB010000152.1:0-4566 GCA_035353195.1 Methanothrix sp.
ACCTATTTTTAGTACTGAGTTATTTTTAGGATTTAAATTTACTTGTTAAGTAATAAAATATCTTATCGGCGATGAAAACTAGACCTGATTCTTTGTGCGTCCGTTGTGATCTTTGTGATCGCCCCCAAAGCCTTTTGCCTTGGCAGCGCCACAAATAACAGCAATGAATCCCAGCCTCGCCGTCTATCGCGGCCTAAAGAGCGCGGGCATCAACTTCGTCGCATCCGTTCCCTGCGTCAACCTCCAGGGGCTGCTCGACCTGGTGGCCCGCGATCCGCAGCTCATCCATGTGCCCGTCACCCGCGAGGAGGAGGGGGTGGGCCTGTGCGCCGGAGCCTGGATGGGCGGGCGGCGGGCGGCTCTGCTCATGCAGAATTCGGGCCTTGGAAACTGCATCAATGCCCTGGCCAGCCTGGACATGCTCTACGGCATTCCCCTGCTCATGGTCATCAGCCATCGGGGCGGGGTGGGAGAGAGCATCATCGGCCAGGTGCCCATGGGCCGGCTGACGGAGCCGCTGCTGGATGCCATGCAGATACCGCACATCTCGCTCCTGCCCGTCCTGACTGAGGACGCGGTGGAGCAGGCCGTTGCCGGGGCCTGGGACGAGGCTACAGCCCAGGGGAGGCCCGCTGCGGTGCTCCTCGACCTGCTCTTCTGGAGGGGACTATGAAGCGGATCGAAGCCATCGCCCTGGCAGCTCAGGCGGCCCAGGCCGAGGGGGCTCTGCTAGTCTGCAACATCGGCTATCCCAGCCGGGAACTGTACTCCCTCCTAGATCGCCCTGAGAACTTTTACATGCTCGGTTCGATGGGCCTGGCCTCATCCATTGGCCTTGGCCTCTCCCTGGCCCGGCCGGAGCGAAGGGTGATGGTCCTGGACGGCGACGGCTCGGTGCTCATGAACCTGGGAACGCTGGCTACAATTGCCCATCACGGTCCGGCCAATCTCCTGCTGATTATACTGGACAACGGCTGCTACGGCTCCACCGGATCGCAGCCCACCTGCACCAGCCTTGGCACCGACCTGGCAGCCCTGGCCGGGGCGGCTGGAATCGAGAATGTGCAGAGGGTGGAGAGCGCAGCCGACCTGGCGACGGCCCTCTCCTGGCCGGAGGGAAAGCCGGCTGATAGAAATGACCGCGGGCCTCACGACCGCCGGGCTTGCAGCCGGGCGGCGGTGATCGTCCCGACCGTCGAGCCCGGCAACGCTTCCGTCCCCATCATAGACCTCTCGCCGCAGGAGATAATCGACAGGTTCAATAGATGCGCTCGACCGGCTGGGCCATCCTGAAGGAGCCGTCTAAAATCCTGTTCTTCAGATCCTCAGCCAACCGAAGAGCCCGCAGGCGGTCCGACTGGCGCAGGGCAATGGCAATGGTGCGCGTCTGCCCCTCCCCTGCCACACCGCCATCGCCGGTGCTCTTCATCGTTATCGCTCCCAGCCTGGCGCTGAAGGCTCCGTTCGGGCAGACGGAGACGCACAGTCCGCAGTGAAAGCATAGTCCTTCATCCCGGACGGCGCGAGCGGCCCCGTCCCAGCTTTCACCATCTTCTCTGCCTTTACTACCTTTCTTGGCTTGACTGCCTTCACTGCCCTCGCCACCCGCTACCGCCCTCATGGGGCAGGCTGCCTCCACCAGGCAGGGCCGGCAGCCCCGGCAGCAGTCCCGGTCAAACTCCACATCCAGGTCGGCATCATCCCACACCTCCCCGTAGTCGGAGCGGCCTATGGTCTGCCGGGACGAGACGTCATTTACCGGCAGATCAATCCGTCCGTCCGGCCGGGCCACCTCCTGAAGTATCGCCTCGCTTACCAGGGGAATGGCCACCGCCCAGGAGCAGACGCACTCCGGACCGGCGGCGGTGGCAAATCCGCCCATGTACTCGGCCTGCATCTTATGCATATCAGCAAATCCGGAGAGATTGGGCCGCTCCCGGCTGCTCCTCGTCCCCCCGCCCAGCACATAGCCTTCCGCACCGTTGATCAGCACCCGGCTGGCTACGCCGACCGTCTCTAAACGGGGGTCGTTTTTGAGGGGACTGACCCTACCGCAGCCGGAGACGGTTGCCTCCTCAAAGTGAGGGGGAAAGGGCCGGGCGTGGAAGATGCTGCTCACGGGCGAAGAGCCGGCATTGACGAAGGCCGCGTAGTTCTTGAAGGAGTGGCGCGAGCCGTAGAGCCGGGCGTGAGGCATCTCTTCCAAGCAAACCTCGCGGCTGAGGAGCAGGCCCCCTGCCGCCTGCACCTGCACATTGACCCTCTTTCCCTCAACCAGATCGCGAAAGAGATGGCCTCCACCATAGCCCGGCCGGTCCCGGCTGTGAGCTGTGCCGAAGACCACCAGGTCGAGGACTCCCAGATTTTCATTGGGGCAGGGGCCGACCGACGCCGGCACTCCGTTCAACCAGACCTCCTCCGCCCGGAGGAATGATCCGGGTGCGGCCACTGGAAAAGATAGGACGGCAAATGTCCCGCTCATCACCGCCCTGGTGGCAGCGGTCACGACGTCCACTCCTAAAAGAGCCTCTGGCCCCTTCGACTCCGCCAGGCGGAAGGCCTCATCTGCCGTCATGACCACCGCCTCTCCCCGCTCGACTTTGCCCAGAATTTCTGAATAAGACGCGACCATGAAAGACCCGCTGAATGTCATAGGCCATTACTATAAGTCCTTTCGCAGTCCCTTCGTCCTGGAAGGGGCCTTATTACTACTATTGTAGGATGATTTCTTAATATTGTCCTGAATGGGATGATAATCTCCGGCGGCTGGAAACTGCTTTATACCGTTCTCTCTCTCCAATGGGCAAAGTCGGCAGTAGGTGATATCATTTGAAAAAATTTATAATAATTGCAATCCTTGCGGCTGTGGTAGTGATGTCGCTGGGCTGCATATCTGCTCCTGAGAATAAAGAAAACGCTACGCAGGAGAAGGCAGCCGGTAAGATCACCACGCTACGCATCGGCTACCAGCCCAGCACCCATCAGATCGCAGAGATGGTGGCCTTTGAGAAGGGCTGGTGGGCAGAGGACCTCAAGCCCTTCGGCATAACCAAGATCGAAGAGATTCAGTTCCCCACCGGAGTGCCTGAGATGCAGGCCATGGTCGCCGGCGAATTGGATGTGGCCTACGTGGGCACAGCTCCGCCCATCTCTGCCATAGCCGCGGGCCTTCCCGCCAAGATCGTGGCCGCCGTCAACATCAACGGCTCGGACCTGGTCCTGCGGCCGGACATAGCCTACAGCGGTCCCGCCTCCCTGGCAGGCCTGTCCATCGGCACATTCCAGCCGGGGTCCATCCAGGACACAGTCATGAAGAGCTGGCTCATGGACAGTGGCGTGGATATCAAGTCTGTGGACATCAAAGGCATGGACCCGGGACCGGCCATGAGCGCCCTCTTCGCTGGTGAGCTGGACGGAGTCTTCCTGCCCCATCCTGCGCCCTCCATAGTCGAGCTGAAGGGCAAGGGCAAACAGGCAGTGGCATCGGGAGAGATGTGGCCCAACCACGCCTGCTGCAGCCTGGTTGCCACCGACAAGCTGATCAAAGAGCAGCCGGAGCTGGTGGAGCAGATCATCAAGACCCACATCAGGGCAACAGATTACATCAATGCCCATCCCGAAGAGGCCGCGGAGATTTACGCCAAGAAGACCCAGGCCAACATAACTGAGATCGAGCACTCCGTCAAGAATTGGGACGGCAAATGGGTGAGCGATCCCAATATTCAGATACCCTCAACCGTCGAGTATGCTAAAATCGACTACGAAATGAAGTATACCAAGAGGGAGCTCTCCGCAGAGGACCTCTTCGACACCAGCCTTTACGAGAAGGTGAAAGGCGCTGAGTAAAGAGATGGAAGGCAAAACCGGCCGGACCGGCAGGGCAGGAGGAATCCGGGGCATCCTGAGCGGTCAGGGCGTCTCCGCCCTCTCTGTTTTGGGATTGATCCTCATCTGGGAGGCGGCGGCCTATTTGGTCGCCGACCAGTTGACCCTCCCCGGATTCTCTCAGGTGGTCTCCGCCTTCCTGGACAACTGGCGGGAGATCATCAGCGATGACCTGCCCATCAGTGCTCTGCATTTCGCCATAGGCATGGCGGGCGGGCTGATCGTGGCCCTTCCCATGGGAATGGTCATGGGCTGGTTCAAGCTCGTCGACCGCATAGCCGATCCCATTGTGGAGATACTGCGCCCCATACCCCCTCTGGCCTGGATTCCATTTGCCATAATCTGGTTTGGCATAACCAACGCCGCGGCGGGATTCATCATATTCATTGGCGCCGTGTTTCCCATACTGATCAACACCTATGTCGGATTCAAGAGCCTGCCCAGGGTGTATGTGGAATCGGCCAAAGTGCTGGGGGCGACCAGAGATATCGATCTGATAAGGTATGTGGCCCTGCCCAATGCTCTGCCCTCCATCGCAGCGGGCATCAGGATCGCCATGGGCATCGCCTGGATGTGCCTGGTGGCTGCCGAGATGTTCGGCGTCAGCAAAAACGGCCTGGGATTCAAGATCTGGGACTCCTACGGCCACTACCGCATGGACGAGGTCTTCATGTACATGAT
>DAOPZB010000153.1:0-4556 GCA_035353195.1 Methanothrix sp.
CTCTTTGACCTTGACCTTTCCCGTAGATGTGAGGAGAACGGTATCATTGGTGCTTGTGTCCCCGTCCACTGTGAGCATATTGAAGCTGTCCTGAACGGCATCGGCAAGGCATTCATGCAGCTTTTCCGCAGGAAAATCAGCGTCCGTGTAAAGGAAACAGAGCATGGTAGCCACATTCGGCTCGATCATTCCTGCACCTTTGACGATTCCCGCCACCCGCAGTCCCTCATGCTCCACGGCGATCTCTTTTACCCTGGTGTCCGTGGTCATGATGGCCCGCACCGCGTCCGTGCTGGCCTGCTCGCTGCTGCGCAGATTCGCTTTCGCCTGGTCAAAGAGCCTGGTGATGAGTGGCAGGTCCAGGTACCGGCCTATGACCCCGGTGGAGCCCACGCCGATCTTCTTCTCATCCGTTCCCAGAAATCCGGCCAGAAGCCCGGCCATAGCTGCCGCATCTTCCAGCCCACGCGGTCCGGTGTAGGCGTTGGCGCATCCGCTGTTGGCTATGATTCCGTCCAGATGGCCTGCGGCTCCTGCCAGATTCCGGGCGGTGGTCTCCAGAGGAGCGGCTCTCACCCTGTTGGTGGTGAACATTCCGGCCGCCGCTCCGGAGGCGGCGATGATCGACAGGCCGTACTTTCCCTGGCGCACTCCCGCAGCGCGAACTCCAGGAACGGCACAGATGCCGCCTTCAATTCTCTGCATGCTTCGTCCCCAGGCCCGAGATTATGTCGCCTCTGGTCACTATGCCCACCAGCCGCCCGTTCTCGACCACAGGCAGCCTGTTGATGCGATGGTCGGTCATTATGGCCGCCGCATCCTCCACAGAGTCGTCCGGCCCAACCTCATGCAGATTCCGGCTCATGATATCGCCCACCTTTTTATTGGGAATCTCCTCCAGATTGGAATGCATCTTTTCCCATTTGACCAGATCGCGGAAGGGGATCTCGAAGACCTCGAAAGGACTGGGAAGCCACAAACCGCCTTCCTCATCATCAACCGATAGAAGGCGCAGAAGATCCGATTCCGATACTACGCCCGCAAGACTGTCTCCATCCAGAACCGGCATGCCGCTGATTTTATTCTCACGCAGAAGTCGGGCCGCCTCGCTCACTGGAGAGTCAGCCTGAACGGTGACCGGTCTACTATTCATAACATCCCTGACCTTCATCATCTCCACCTCGATATAGTCTCCATCTTAGTCTTCATCTCAATCCTGCCGGTCCGCTCAGGGAGCCATGCCGGGCAACCACAGCCCGGTCTTCTCATCCAGGCCCGCCATGAGGTTCATATTTTGAATGGCCTGGCCTGATGCTCCCTTTACCAGGTTGTCTATGGCCGATATGACCACCAGTCGATCGCTGTCCTTCTCAGGCTCGAAGCTTATGTCGCAGAAGTTTGAACCGCGCACTGACGACAGCTTAGGGACGGCATTTGCCATGCGAACGAAGGGAGCGTTCTTGTAAAACTCGCGATAGATCGCCGAGACCCGGCTCTTGTCCTGAAGGGTATCCTCAGCGCCCTCGCGTGCCAGGACGTGAGCAGTGGTAAGGATGCCCCTGACTGAGGGTATGACATGAGGAGTGAAGTTCACTTTTATGCCCGGCGAGAGGCGGGATAGCTCCTGCTTGATCTCCGGAACATGCCGATGCGCTGTGAGCTTGTAGGGAATAACATTTTGGGACATGTTGGGATAGTGGGAGGTCTCAGTGGGCTCTATTCCTGCCCCGGATATTCCAGACTTGGAGTCGTAGATCACCCTTTCCACCAGCCCGGCATTGGCGAGCGGGGCGACGGCTAAAGTGGCACCGGTGGGATAGCATCCGGGATTGCCGACCAACTTGGCCCTTGCTACCTCAGGATGAAGCTCGGGCAGGCCGAAGACCGCCTCGCGGGGAGCGCGGTGCTTTGTGGCGTAGGTCTTCTCGAAGACCTCTGTGGGCAGACGGTAGTCGGAAGACAGGTCGATGACCCTTGTGCCGGCATCGAGAAGCTCGGGCACCCAGTCCATTGCCGTGCCATGGGGTACGGCGGTAAAGACGATGTCGCAGCGCTCTGCTACCTCTTTGGCATTGAGCGCCTCAAAGTTCAGGGAATAAATGCTCAACAGGTGATGATGAACGGCGGTAACGCTCTTTCCAGCCAGCTTTCTGGAGGTAACGGCAACTACCTTAACCTCGGGATGATTTGCAAGGAGACGTAGCAGCTCCCCACCGGTGTAGCCCGAACCACCGACAATTCCAACATCTATCATAAAAAACCCCACGAGCTAATGATATAAATTGGCCACGCCCTGGCGGCAAAATGAGGAAAAGAGCCGGTACAGGCCGCGGGCGGCATTCTCAATTCTCTCTTTATCCTCAAGAGCCCCAAGCCAGCTCTCCGGTATCCAGGACGGCCCAAAGGCTGCGCCGAAGAGGGAGCCGGCGATCGAGGCGATGGAGTCCGTGTCTCCACCGCTGCTGGCGGCCACGGTGAGCGCCTCTCTGGGCTCAAACTTGAGGAAGCAGTAGAAGGCGGCGGGCACGGTCTCCGTGGCAAGAGGCGAATTTCGGATCAGTCCCAGGGCGTCTTCCGGCGGAAGGTCCAGCAAAGTGCCGGCCCAGAGAAGCCTTTCGGCAAACTCGGCATCAAGGCGGCTTGCCTGGGAAGCAGCATTCCGGAAGATGGTTTCCCTGGACAGGCCGGCGGCACCGAGGGCAACGCCCACGGCTACGGCTACCGCTCCGGCCCGGGCTGCAGGAGAGGCGTGAGTAGGCAGGCTCTGCAGATCTGCGTAGCTCTTGACGACATTGATGTCCGGATGGTAGAGAAGGCCTATGGGCGCAACGCGCATGGCTGCGCCGCAGGTGGGAATGGATAGGCCCGATTGCCTCCAGTCAGCTCCTGCGATCATGCTCTCAACTGCCGATCGGGTGACAAAGCCCACCCCACGGTTGAGATGCTCGTCCAGGGTCCAGGCGGTGCCCCAGGCGGTGAGCTTGCCGACGAACCCCTCCGGCGAGAAACCGGAGGCCTCGATGATCGACTCAGCGAGGAGCAGAGTCTCCTCAGTGTCGTCGGTAAACTGGCCTGCCAACAACCCGCTATGAAAGTGGCCCTGCGGGGCAGGCTGCATCTCACTGATCGATCCGAATTTCTCTTTGATCTCCCGGGCAGTGTAGCCCTCGGTGGGCATTCCCAGGGCATCGCCCACAGCCAGGCCAAGCAAGCAGCCACGGAAGCGGTCCAATATATCAATCATCATTTGCCTCTAAAAGCAGTGGATTTCGATAGTCGTCATGCATTTCTAAATTAATCTGTATTTGGCGAATTGGAATCGGTTTGCTCACTTTGAATATAGTCATTCACATCAAGATTTTTTACAATATCGGAAAACGTTCCATGAAATGCCTCTAGTTTTCTTTGCAGCCATTTGTATTGCTCAGGCCAATTTTCCTGATCTGTGAAGTCTTGAACTTCTTTAAATAAGGAAATGCCACAAGTTTTGTTATCGCTAGAATTTGTCCAAAGTAATTTATCACCAATTCGGCTTTCAATGGCCTCTTTTCCTTGCTGCAAAATGGCAAAATGCAGCTTTGCATTTGGCCCACTCAGGCCTATTCCAACTCCAATTCTGTTATCGCGAGTATTTACTGAGGCAGAAATACCGAAGTGAGCGCGACCAAGAGCGAAATTCGTCCATGATTGGGGAAGTGGTTTCTGCGGCCTCAAGATGCTATTGCTTTCAAGCAAGAAATCTCTGAATTTAGTCCAATACTTGAGTTGAAGCTGCTTCGTCGGTGTTAAATCAGGATTTTTTGCTATGTCAGATATCGTTCGGCTCCAATCATTCGGTTTACTTACTATGTTGAACCGTGGGGCAATAGGAGATTCACCTATTCGCCATAATTCAATTTCCAATCCAAAAAAGTTAAACCTTTCATCTGTAATTTCATTGAGCCAATCCAATGTCGCTCGATGTTCATCAGTAAAATGTCTAGCAATCCATACAATAGTTACGGCTTCAAGACCTGCACCATATGTTAATAATTGCCCTAAATGAATATGATCTGTTTTATCGAGTTGGTTTTCGATCAAAACCCAATCATTTGTTAATGTATTCTTGCATAAAATATCTGCTCTGAAAGGTCCGACATTTTTCTCTTGAGCTTCGAGTTCAAGATCTATGCCAATCGTTTCTCCTAATGAAGCGAGATTATCGTCTCTTGCAAGCCAGGGTGTAAAGTCCCTTGATTCATCATTCCAAACTTTGCGTAGATCGACTTGTTGCAGGCGCCCTAGATCCATCTCAAATGCTCCAAGCAATTTTGCATCAATTCTAATCATCCATTTCGCTTAAAAATCTTTTTGTTAAAATATCCACAAAATATTATAATAAAACTAATTTATCCGATGAAGGAAAGGGATATGCAAATGTGTATTCATTGCCATCGTCACTTATCGTTTCTATAAGATTCCCATTAAAATATTTTTTATAAATATTGTTTCCAACCTGCTGTAAATATACATGTCCCGAAGAATAGAAATAATAATCCGTATCATTTGTTTCCCCG
>DAOPZB010000154.1:0-4530 GCA_035353195.1 Methanothrix sp.
CCAGGAGAAATCATTGGGCAGCGCCGTATTTTTTTAGGATCTTATAAACTCCGGTAATAGAGAAAATTGCTGCCGAATGTATATTAACTTTTATACAAAAATTTCTACAAAAATAGAACGGTCTACCTGAAAAAATTCAAAATTAATAAAGAATTTATAAAATATATTGTAGGCGTTATCTATACAGAGAGAGATTAATATAAAAAACAAATGAACATAAAGAGAGCAGATGATGATCTGCCCTTCTGCGACAGGAAGATCTAATTAGAATCGCGAATCGGTAACTGAAATTGATTATTTTACCCAATATCGAAAGCAATCGACATTTCGACAGATTTATATGCAATAATAGTCTTAAAATAAACACCTCTGTTTAGATAAACAGATTTCCTGAAAGCCAATAGGGCTGCTGCAAAAGAATAAGTGTTGCGCATGAAACGAAGCAGAGACGCCATAATCGTCCAGGTTTTAGACATTTGCCTTAACGGCGCCAGCAAAACCAGGATAGTGTACCATGCGAATCTCAATTTTCGAACTGTAATTCCCTATATAGAATTGCTCATAAAAAACGGCCTGCTGGAGAGCCGCAAAAATACGTCCGTAATCTATACCACCACCGCTAAAGGGGCCAAATTGCTAAATGATTTCAGGAGCATTCAGTTCGCCCTGCCGGAGATATACGATACTAGCGGAAAAAACGATGAATAAGATCCATTCTCCAGGACGACCGAAAACAGATTTATCTCATCAAACACCTTATTCCGCTCATGAGGTCAATTTCGGCGGAAGAGATGTCCGCTCTCGATTCTAATTGCAGATATTTCGGCCTGCTGCCACTCCAGCTTATGGAAAATGCAGGTGCGGCCCTGGCCCGGCAGGCCAGGTCCATGACCAGGGGCAGCCGAATCGCCATCGTCGCCGGACGGGGAAATAATGGAGGCGATGCCTTTGTCGCCGCACGCCACCTATCGGGCCACGGCCTGTCTGTAACTGTCTACCTCCTGGGCAGGGTGCGGGATATCGCCACCGAGGAGGCCAGGAGAAACTGGGATATTCTGAAAAACCTCGACTTCGACCTGAGGGAGATAAGGGACGCTTGCGAGCTGTCCCTGGGACAATGCGACCTCATAATTGACGCCATCTTCGGCACGGGCGTGCGAGGCATTATCACCGGCCTGGAGGCCGATGCCATAGACGCCATCAACAGCTCGGGAAGGGCTGTGCTGTCTGCAGACGTCCCCAGCGGCCTGTCCAGCAATAAAACAGTCAAAGCCGATGCGATTGTGACATTTCACCGGCATAAATTGGGCCAGTCCGAAGATGTCGTTCTGGCGGATATCGGAATTCCTCCGGCGGCTGAGACCTTCACAGGAGTTGGCGACCTGATGCTTCTGGGGCGAAGGAAGGCAGCCAGCCATAAGGGAGACAGCGGAAGGATACTGGTGATAGGCGGCGGTCCGTATACCGGGGCCCCGGCGCTTTCCGCCCTGGCGGCTCTGCGGGCAGGAGCGGACATAGTCACCGTGGCCGCGCCCGGCACGGCCGCCAGGACCATCTCCACCTTTTCGCCCAATCTCATCGTCCGGGAGCTGTCTTTCGGGCATCTCTGCCCGGACGACGTCCCGTTCCTGACAGAGCAGATAGCCGGCCACGATGTGGTGGTCATGGGCATGGGACTGGGAAGGCACCCGGAGACGGCATCGGCTCTCCGGGAGATCATCGCCATCTGCAAAAGCCTGGGCAAAAAAACGGTGATTGATGCCGACGCATTGCAGGCGGAGCTTCCTTTGCAGGGCATCCTCACCCCTCATGCCGGCGAGTTTCAGAGGATCAGCGGCATCTCCCTGGCCGATAGGGAATACAGGGAGAGGGCCGGGCCGGTCAAAGAGTATGCCCGGCAGAAGGGGCTGGTGGTGCTCCTCAAAGGCAGGATCGACCTGATAACCGACGGAGAGGTGCTGCGGGCCAATGCCACCGGAAATCCGGGGATGACGGTGGGGGGAACCGGCGATGTCCTGGCGGGGATTGTCGCCGCATTTTATGCCCGTGCCAGCGCCATTCGAGCGGCTGCAGCAGCCGCCTTTGTCAACGGCAGGGCGGGGGATCTGGCCTTCTGCGAACGGGATTTCGGCATGGTGGCCACCGATCTGATCGACAGGATTCCCGATGCCATGAGGCTGTGAGAAATGGCTAAAAAAATGGCGGGGCACGACTCAATAGATGACAAAAAAATATCGGGCATGGTGGACATCACAGAAAAGCAGCCGGTCTTGAGGAGGGCTACTGCCGCCGGCTCCATTCTGCTAAAAGAGGAGACCATCCTGGCCATAAGATCCGGGCGGATCAAGAAGGGCGACGTACTGACCACAGCCAGGCTGGCCGCCATTCTGGCGGCAAAGGATACGCCCCGCATCATCCCCCTCTGCCATCCCATACCCATAACCGGCCTGGATGTTGATTTTCAGGTGGAGGATGGGCTGGTTCGGGCAACGGTCAGCGTGACATCCCTGGGCCGGACGGGAGTGGAGATGGAGGCTTTGACCGCAGTTGCCGCAGCTCTTTTAAACGTCTGGGACATGGTTAAATATATGGAGAAGGATGAAACGGGCAACTATCCGGAGACGAGGATAGAAGCCATATATGTAGTGGAAAAAAGCAAGGAGCAATTTTAGATTATTTTGGGGCTGATCCATCCGCCCTCCGCCCTCTGCGGCACCTTTGCCCTCTGCCGCCCCCTCATGAGCACAGTCTTCGCGGGCAATCTTTCCACAGAAAAGATGAGAAAGGAGCCTCAGGCGATGATGCCAAACTCCGGCAGCCTCTCCCTGGCGGCCAGCCTGGCCCGCTGGTGCTCCACCAGGAATCGCTCGATCCTCTCTGCCACGTCCTTTTTGCATGTCCCGCACATGCGCTGACCGGAGCGGCACTGGGCGTCCAGCTCCAAAAGCTCCTTATCGTCGTCTGATAAGTGAAACACCAAAAATTCGTAGATGGAGCATTTCTCCGGCTCGCCGCCCAATTTCTTCTGCTCGGCCAGGCTCTGCCTGCCTCCGGTGATGGCCCTCATGATCTTCTTTCCCGCCTCTTTGGGATCCTCGGTGAGGGCGATGTGGCTCTCCGGCTTGGAGGAGGACATCTTGCCCCCGGTAAGGCCGGTCATGAACCTGTGATATATGGAGGCCGGCGGCAAAAAGCCGAAGCCCCCCTGCTCCGTCTCCAGATTCCTCATGAGCTGGTCGACGTAATCTATTTGATCGCGGTATTCGATTAAATTATTCCGGTTTCGCCATATGGGCAGAGGATCGTTGATCCTGACATGGTTCTGAGTATCGATGAGGTCGATATGCTCTTCATATCTCTTCACCTCTCCCAAATATTCCTCCTTCAAGAGATCCTCCGCCTTCTGCATCAGCTCCTGGCCGGCGGCCTTGCCACGGATGCTGATGTAGCCCTCCCTGGGCTCCACCAAAAATTTCCTCATGCGATAGGCCAGGTCGCGGGTGAGCTTGATGTGAGGGTCCTGATCGGCGCCGACAGGTATGACCACAGGCTTTGGCCCGCCGTACTCCTCCAGTTGGGGGTGGAGGATGTCTGCGCTCTGCACCATGACGCTCTCCATGTGGGAGATATGGGTCTCTCCCGAGAAGCCGTAGATGGCGCTGACCTCGGAGAAGTTGGCCTCCCGACCCAGCTCGAAGGCCAGATCTCTCACCTGGTAGTCCTCCGACTGGAAGTAGATGTGGCTTTTGGGACCGGGCTCAAAGCCCAGGGCGATGAGGCTGACCAGATATTCGTCGATGCCATAGCTTCTGCACCTCTCCCAACTTATGCCCCGCACGGCATGGGCCTCCATGTCGGCCACAGCCGCAAAGGCATCCCCGCCCTGCTGCTGGTGCCAGATGATCTCGTTCATGACCATCATGTGCCCGAAATGGGCTCTGCCGGTGGGCATAAAGCCGCTCATCACGGCGAAAGGCTCATGCCTCTCTATAGCATGGAGGACGGAATCATAATTTCTATGGCCGAAGATGATCTTTCTTCTCATGTAAGGATGGGGATGGGACAGGCGCGGAAGTATATCTGCAAAGCTGGATATGCCAAACTCGTCAAAGAGCCTGGAATAATCATCGACATGAACTGCACCCCAGGGATCAAGCTTCAATTCCATGGGCCAAGGAAGTGAAACGGGGATATATCTATTTTCTGATGCTAATGCCCGGGGATTCGATAAAATTATATTGGAATAGGCATTTTTTCTTGTTTTAGAATATTGGAGGGTATGGGGAGGAATTGCCGGGATAAGCTCTATTCAATTGAATCTATGAATTTCGAATGATAGAATAGACATGAACTGAGAACATCCTTACGCACCTGCATATATGTGGTGAAATCTTAAGCCGAACAAAAATAAGGATTATCGAAATAAACTATTTATATCATAGGGTATTCTTATAACTAAAAATAGAATGAGGTCATTATGAGACAATTCTCTGTAAAAGTTCTGGATGATGCCGACAGGGAGTTCGTAGA
>DAOPZB010000155.1:0-4314 GCA_035353195.1 Methanothrix sp.
CAAACCAGATCTCCCACCAGGGATGGGGGAGAAAGCCCTCCATTATGTGCATTGCATCACCACTTCAGCCTGGGAGATACTGCCATATAAAGTTTTCTTGATTTAAGATCAAATAAGTTTAATTGTAGTGATAAGGATACAAAGTAATGATGAATAATTAGTACTGAAATTATCTAAATATTTTTAAGAAATATGTTCAATAAATGCGAATTATTACCTAATAAAAAGATACACAATATTAAAATATATGTTTGCCATTTACATATTCAACTTGAGGAGGGCTGGCTATTTCCTTGAATTTCTATTTCAATGCGAGGCATCGATATGATAAAGCGTCGTCTATTATGAGCAGAGGGCAGGTCCGGGGACAGTATGGGCGGTCTGCAGTGCGGACCGCTCTTCTGGCGGCATCTCTGATCATCGGGCTGCTGCTGCTCATCCCGGCGGCGCTCTCCGCCCCCCAGGTGACGGGCTCCGGCTCCTCGGCCATAACCGTCTGCGATCCGTCTCCCCTGACCTACACCCTGACCATCACCAATCCCTCCGGATCTGCCGCCAACGGCCTTGTGGCCAGCGTCACCCTTCCCGCCGGCTTTTCTTACGCAGCAGCGACCAGCCTGACCTATCCCAGCTCCGCATCCCCCAGGGTTGTCTCCAGCCAAAATCCCACGGGAATCAGCGTTTTGGTCTGGGATATCAGTTCCATCCTCAAGAGCGGCAAATCGGCCCTCATCAACGAGGTCCACCCCAATCCCACCAGCCCCGCCAGCCAGCAGGTGGAGATCTTCAACTCAGGGATCAGCCCTGTGGACCTTTCCGGCTGGACTCTGAAGAGGAGCACCGGGGCGGTTGTGGCCATGATTCCGGAAAACATCACATCCGGCAGCCTGCCCCTCGCCCCCGGATCCTTCCTCCTGCTGCGAGCATCCGGCCTGAACAGCAATGCCGATGACGTGCTGCTCTGCGATGCCACCGGCGCGGAGAAAGACCGGGTAAGCTATAGCTCCGGCTCCTCCAATCAGGGCAAAAGCTACGCCAGCCAGCCGGACGGAGCCC
The DNA here is from genome assembly GCA_035353195.1 of Methanothrix sp. Taxonomy (GTDB): domain Archaea; phylum Halobacteriota; class Methanosarcinia; order Methanotrichales; family Methanotrichaceae; genus Methanothrix. The sequence continues at coordinate 1,057 of DAOPZB010000155.1, forward strand.
GGGGGACGGCCAGCCTCGCCTGGCGAACGGCCACCCTGGGCTCGACCAACGGAGGCACCAGGGGAGACCTGAATGTGGGCGAGACGGTGGTCCTCAGCTTCACGATGAAGGCAGGCTGCAGCGCCCAGGACGGCCAGAACCTCCGGGCGGACCTGGCTTACAACGGCGGCACCGCCAGCTTCACCACGCCCTCCACCTTCGCCGTGGGCCGCGGCCTGCTCAAAGTCATCAAGACCCCCAGCGTGGTCACCGCCGGCGTCGACGACGAGATCGAATTTGAGATCGCCGTGGAGAACATAGGCACGGGAACGGCCTACAACGTAGAGCTGCAAAACATCCTGGGATCGGGCCTCTCCCAGATCAGCGCCACCCCCGCACCCTCCACGTCCCTGCCGCCCAATTACACCTGGAGCCTGGGCAGCATCGCCGTGGGCGAGAGAAAAACCGTAAAGGTGTTGGAGAAGGTCATGAACTGCACCGACCTGTATGAGGAGGCCAGGGCCAACTGGGGTTGCAGCGGCGACCTCTGCCAGAACAACTACGCCAAAGCAGCCGTCAAGATCCTCCTCAAGATGCCGGGGCTGGACTTTTCCCTCCCCGCGTCGGTATCGGTCCCCTACTGCGGCAAAGCCTGGGTGAGGATCCCCTACGCCAACAGCGGCCTGGGCAAGGCCAAAAGCCTTCACTTCCACATCCTGGGCAAAGAGGACGGCTATCAGATCGACAATGTCACCGGGGGCAGCTACAATGAGGCGGCATCCCTGCTGACCATAGGCGACGTGCCCGCCCAGTCCTCCGGGGCCGTCTCCTTCGACATCTCCTTAAAGCAGTCGGCCTGCGACGCCCCGCCCTCCGGCGTGCTGGCCTTCGAGCCCAATTACCTCGACGAGTGCGACAAAGAGTGGGCCCCGCCCACCAAGCTCTTCCCCTTCTCCCTGGACCCCAGCAGCCGGCCTTCCATCGCCCTCAGCAAGAGCGGCCCGGATAGCCTCTACCTTGGACAGACCGGGGATTATTCCATCACCGCCACATATCACCGGGGCAGCAGCAGCGCCGATGAGGTCACAGTGGACGTAGTGGACAGTTACCCCGCCGGCTTTGCCGTCATCCAGGGGGCGGGCGGAGCCGTCGATGCCGCCGCCCACACCATAACCTGGAAGGATGTGACTCTCAAAGACGGCCAGGCCTGGAGCCCTGATGGCGGCCTGGTCCTGAGGGCCTCAGACAACCCCTGCGACTGCGGCCGGGCCTTTGCCAACCGCGTCAATACCAGCACGATCTCCGACTGCCGCGGCTGCCCCCTCTCCGGCGGGGCAACAATGAATATACTGGTGGAGTGCGCTGACGGCTTCTCTTCCTCCAAGTCGGCCAGCCCCGCCACCCAGGAGAACTGCCGGGAAATCTTATACACCACCACCTACCGCTTCAATAGCTCCGCCGGCCTCTCCTGGGCAGATATGTCCTATATCGAGCAGGGCAACAACGGCCAGACATTCCCGGACGGATCCAAGACCGGCACGGCTGCGTTTTTCTTAAATGACCAATCAGGCTCGAATTTAAACACATTCCCCCAGACCATAACCCTGGGCCAGCCGATCAGCCTGGACTTTCTGGAACCGCCCCTGGAGGATGGGATGCAACTGCAGATCGTCTGCAACCTCCACCAGCCCAATACCGGCAGCTTTGTGGACTGGTCGGACCTGCTTATCCAGGGCCGGGCTGCAGCCTGCTCAGTAGACCAGAGCTTCCACGAAGGAGTCTCCGTGAACGTTAGCCGCTCCGACTTCTCCCTGGACATGGTCTATCCCCAGAAGATGAACTCCTGCGGCAGATATACCTTCATCATAAACCTCCATCAAAACGGCATCTGGCCCGGCGAGGACATGAGCATCAGCTATGACGACACCAACTTCAGGTACCTCGGCAATGCCAGCATCAGCGGTATAAAGTCCTCCGGCAGCCCGATCAGCTCGTTTGAGCCGGTGAGGGCCGGGAGCAGCCTCACCTGGAGTCTGGGGAACAGCATAACCTGCGACTCCGGCAGCGGGAGCATATCATTTCAGGTGGAGAAGAGGTGCAGCCAGGAGCGGCCCATCAGAGCCGACCTCAGCTACAAAGATCACTGCGGCAATCCCCTGACGGACACGTTCTCCGGAGCGCCCATACTCCTGGACAAAGGGCGATTGATCCTGAAGAAGACCCCGGAGGTCTTCTTTGCCGCCAGCAAGATCGTCACCTGGAGGATATATGTCACCAACAGCGGAAGCGGCACCGCCTACAATGTGCGGGTAAGAGACACCCAAGACCCCGACCTAGTCTACATCCCCGGTAGCGCCACACTGGACGGCGCGGCATACGAGCCCTCTGTGAGCGGGGCCACATTGAACTGGTCGCTTCCCGACATGTCTCCCAACAAGGGCTACGTCATCGAATTCCAGTCGCGCGTCACGGGATGCAGCAACCTCATGAATAATGTCCTCGTCCGCTGGGGCTGCGGAGGGGAGGTCTGCCAGGAGGTGGCCGACTCCTCGAAGGTCGAGCTGGTCTCCACCACCCTCCAGGCCATAAAGCACGAGGCCACCAAGGTCGATCCCTGCGGCGACCCGGCCACATTCAAGCTGCAGTTCAAGAATGCAGGAGACGCCTATGCCTACAACGTCACCGCCAACGAGCTCCTGCCGGCGGGAATGGTCCTCGTATCCCACACGGCTTCCTCCAGCCCGGCGGGATTTGACCCCACCAGCACCGAATTTTCCGGCAACAGCCTCAAATGGCACTTCGACCGGCCCGAAGGCATGGCTCCTGGGACCTCCGTCCTCCTGGAGTTTACTGCCAGGGTGGCAGACCCCTGCGCCTTCGCAAGCGGCGGCACGGCCACCGCCCAGGTCGACTTCCGGCAGCCCTGCGGCAGAAGCGCCCTCTCCGCCAGCAGCCCGATAACAGTTGTCAGGTACAATCCCAGTGTGACCGTGGCCAAGACGCCGTCCAGTACCTACGCCGATCAGAACTCGGAGTTCACCTGGACCATCAAGCTGACCAGCAACGGAGACTACGCCGCCCGGCAGGTGGTCCTGAGCGACGTCCTGCCCGATAACGCCGTCTATGTCTCCTCCACTCCAACGAAAGCCTCAGGCAGCGGCACAGCCGCCGACCCCCTCATCTGGAATATCGGGGATATGGCCGCCTCAGCCACGACCACCATAACCCTCAAGGCCAGGGCCACTGCCTGCCAGGCCCAATCCCAGGACAGGGCCACCG
>DAOPZB010000156.1:0-4237 GCA_035353195.1 Methanothrix sp.
ATGGCCTGGCTGGGGCAGACCGGCTGGCAGAGCAGGCAGGGCAGGCACTTTTCGTTGGGATGGGCTTCGGCCAGCAATCGGGGATACCTCTCCAGGCTGGCGAAATCAACCGGCGTCCTCTCTCCAGCAATCGTGCTCCCCTGTGCCTTTTCCGTCTCCAAAGTCATGCCCGGGCCTCCACAGCATCCGCCCCGCCGGATGCATCTGTATCCTCTGAAGCTGCCGCCGCTGGGATATCCGTCACAGTCATGCGGAAGGCTTTGGTCGGGCAGAAGTTGACGCACATGCCGCAGAAGGCGCAGGCATCAATGTCGATGAGCACCGGCGGCGCGTCCAGCCCCTTGGCAATCTCCTGAAGCGGCCCCTCTTGCAAGGCTTTTTTCGGGCATAAGGCCACACAGATGGAGCAGCCGGCGCACTTCTTGTAATCGTAATCGAGGAGGATATCCCTCTCCTTGCTCTTCTGCCTGGCCAGGATATGGGTGTCCTGCACATCCATCTCCTTTTCTATCTCCATCATGCCTTCAGGCCTCCTTTGGAGAGAATGCTGCTCTGCCCACCAGTTCCGTCCCGATGGGGCCCATGGCCTTCAGCTCGCCTATGAAGTCCTTGAGGTCCTTGGCATAGATCTCCCCCTCGCTGGCGGCGCACCAGACTATCTTCACCCTCCCCGGATCCAGGCCGACCTTCTCCAGGATGCCCTTGAGCACATTGACCCTTTGCAGTGCCTGGTAGTTGCCGTCCCGGTAGTGGCACTCGCCTATGCGGCAGCCGGCGATGAGAACTCCGTCTGCCCCCCCGCGCAGGGCCTCCAGGACAAAGGCCGGGTCCACCCGTGCCGAGCACATCACCCGAATGTTTCTGGCATTGGTGGGATACTGGATGCGGGAGGTTCCGGCCAGGTCGGCGGCTCCGTAGCTGCACCAGTTGCAGAGGAAGGCCACTATGAGGGGAAACTCCTTCTTCTCCTCTGTGGCCGCCCTCACCTGGGCCAGTATCTGCCGGTCTGAAAAGAACCTCATGTCTATGGCATCGACAGGACAGGCAGCGGCACAGGAGCCACAGCCCTTGCAGGCGGCCTCGTCCACGTAGGCCGGGCTTTTGACTGCTATGGCCTTCTTGGGGCAGATGTCCACACATATCTTGCATTTGATGCACTTTTCCGGGTCTACGTAGGCCGATGTCGGCTCCAGTTCCAGGTAGCCCCTGTGCAGCAGCTTGACCGCCTTGGCGGCAGCCGCGCTCCCCTGGGCGATGGAGATGGGAATCTCCTTGGGGCCGGAGGCGCAGCCGGCAATGAAGACGCCGTCGATATGGGCCTCCACCGGCCTCATCTTGGGGTGGGCGATCTCAAAGAACCTGTCCGGCCGCCTGGACAGCCCCAGAAGATTGCCCAGCACATCCGCCCGGCTGTCCGGCTCCAGCCCCACCGATAGCACTGCCAGGTCGTGCCTGACCCTGCGGACCCGACCGCTCAGGGTGTCCTCGAATATCAGGAATATCTCCCCATCCACCTCTTCGATGCGGGAGACGCGGGCCCGCACGAAGTTGATGCCCAGCTTCTGGGCCCGGATGTAGAACTCCTCATAGCCCTCTCCGCAGGCCCTGATGTCGATGTAATAGATGGTGACATCCGTCTCAGGATATTTCTCCTTGACCAGTTGGGCGTTTTTGAGGGAGGCCATGCAGCAGATGCGAGAGCAATACGGATTTCCTACCGTCGCATCCCGGGAGCCCACGCATTGCAGGAAGGCGATGGAGGAGGCGATCCGGCCGGTGCTGGGACGGACCACTTCGCCCTTGGTCGGCCCGGAGGCGTTGAGCATCCTCTCCATCTGCAGGGTAGTGATGACGTCTCTGTACCTGCCGAAGCCGTATTCCTCCTTCCGGGAGGCGTCGAAGGGCTGCCAGCCGGTGGCCACGATTATGGCTCCCACATTGAGCTTGAAGTCCTGGGGCTCCTGATCCAGCTTGACCGCCAGGGCCGGGCAGGCCTCGGCACATCGGGCGCAGCCGATGCAGGCCTGGGGATCTATGCAGGCCGCCAGGGGCACCGCCTGGGGATAGGGGACATAGATGGCTTTTCTCTTGCCTATTCCGAAGTCGTATTCGCTGGGGACCTCCACCGGACAGACGCCGGCGCATTCGCTGATGCAGCCTTTGCACAGCTTCTCGTCCACGTAGCGGGCCCGGCGCACCCCTGAGACGGTGAAATTGCCCACGCTGCCCTCCACGCCCAGCACCTCGGAGTAGGTCATGAGGGTGATGTCGGGGTGGTTGTAGACCTCGGACATCTTGGGCCCCAGGACGCAGATGGAGCAGTCGTTCGTCGGGAACACGTCGGTGAGCAGAGCCATGTAGCCGCCGATGGTGGGCCGCCGCTCGACTAAAAAGACATGCAGCCCGGCATCGGCCAGGTCCAGGGCGGCGGCGATGCCCGCCACCCCACCGCCTATGACCAGCACGTCCCGGCTCACAGGTATGCTCTCCGGCTCCAGAGGCTGGAGAAGGGCCGCCTTGGCCACGGCCATTCTAATGAGGTCCTTGGCCTTCTCCGTAGCCATAGCCGGCTGGTCCATGTGCACCCAGGAGCACTGCTCTCTGATGTTGGCCATCTCCAGCATGTAGGGATTGAGCCCCGCCTTGGTTATGGCACGGCGGAAGGTGGGCTCGTGCAGCCGCGGCGAGCAGGCGGCCACCACCACCCGGTCCAGCTTGTGCTCGGCGATATCCTTCTGGATCTGCTCCTGGCCGATGTCGGAGCAGGAGAACTGCAGATCGCGGGCTACGGCCACATCGGGAAGCTTTTCGGCATAGCTTTTCAGCTCCTCGACATTGAGGACGCCGGCGATGTTCAGGCCGCAGTGACAGACGTAGACTCCAGTGGGCATGGGACTTCGGAGGAGTATTGACCCATCAAGTCACTTAAAGCTATGCCATTATGATTGTTAATTTGTTTGCAGCAATGGTCAGACTTTTGAACAGAGAGCGCCAATGATAGCAGGATGATCTCCCAGGTGTATATCTCCCACAGCCGGCAGGACGAGGAGCTGGCCATGCAGCTCTCCAGGGCTTTATGGAGGGTGGGGCTGGACAGCTACTCCGCCCTCTACAACCTCTCGCCGGCCCTATCCCTGGCGGGGCGCATCTCCTTCGGCCTGAGGAACAGCGAGTGCCTGGTGGCCCTGATCACCAGAAAGGGAGCGACCGCGCCCCAGCTCTGCCAGGAGATCGGTCTCGCCTGCGGGCTGGACACGCTCGTCATACCCTTGCAGGAGGAGGGGGCGAGCCTTCCCGTTCTGATCGAGCATCTGCGGCCCATCGTCTTTGCCGAAGGCGGCTTTGCCGATGCCGTTGGCCGGCTCATCAAGACATTTCGGGAGCTGTCCCGGCTGGAGTGGCTGAAGGTGGCCTGCCCCAAATGCGGAGAGGAGATGACCCAGTACCTCACGCCTCAGGAGGAGGTGGATGAGGCCCTTGCCGGGGCGGGGTGGCTGGAGACGGTATGCTCCTACTGCCAGAATAAGATCCGGCTGGACGCCCGGACGTTTGAGCCTGAGCAGTGAGCAGTCTGGTGAGAAAGTTTTCCTCACCCCTTCCTGTAAAACACCCTCTGCGCCTTTCCCTCCGTGCGGGGCAGGCCGCCGATGGGATAGACGTCTCCTCTCGGCGAGAATCCCAGGGCCTCTTTCAGGGCCTTCTCCACCATGAATCCGGTCACCCCAGGCTCGGCCTCGACATTGACCCGCACGTCCTTGACCCCGTCGACCTCCTCCACGATGATCTGGTAGTTGCTGCCCACGCCTTTTATGCCCATTAGCGTCTGCTCAACTTGCTTGGGGAAGAAGTTGACTCCCTTGACGATGATCATGTCGTCGATCCTGCCTGTGATGGGGGCGATCCTCAGGTGGGTTCTGCCGCATTCGCACCTCTCCCGGGATATGACCCTTGTCAGGTCGGCGGTCCGGAAGCGTATGACCGGCAGGGCCTCGCGGGTGAGGGCGGTGACAACAAGCTCACCAGTCTCGCCGTCGGCCACGGCTTCGCCGGTGACGGGGTCCACCACCTCCAGCAGGTAGTGGTCCTCCCAGACATGCAGGCCGTCATGGGCCGGGCAGTCCTGGCCGAGGGTTCCCACCCCACCCGTCTCCGTCATGCCGTAGATGTCGAAGACCTCGATCCCCAGGCCCTCGGTGATCCTCTTCTTCATGGACTCGGAGAATGCCTCCGCCCCGAA
>DAOPZB010000157.1:0-4224 GCA_035353195.1 Methanothrix sp.
ACCAGATCGTCGCTGAGAGCAACGAGGCCATGAAGAAAGAGATCGACTGGTTCGTGGGCATATCCGATTACCCGTTCCTCATCGACTCCTCTGCGCCAGAGGTTCGCGCCTTCGGCGTGAAGTACGCCACTGAGATCGGCGTGGCCGACCGGGCCATCCATAACTCCATCAACGCCTCCATAACTGATGAGGAGCTGCTGGCGGTCAAGGAAAGCGATCTCGACTCAGCTATCGTGCTGGCCTTCAACGCTATGGAAAAGGGAACCAAGGGCAAAATGGATATCCTGACCAAAGCGGCAGGCGGCGCCAAAAAGGGCATGCTTGAGTATGCCAAAGAATGCGGCATCACCAGGCCTCTCATCGATACTGCGGCCATGCCTCTGGGATCCGGCTCAGGCGCAACCTATCGCGCTGTCATTGCCGTCAAGGCCACACTCGGCCTTCCGGTTGGTGCCGGATTCCACAACGGCGCTTCAGCCTGGGACTGGATGAAGAAGTGGAAGAAGGTGCACAAGGAGGCATTCTCTCCTGTCGATATCGGCTCCAACCTGGTGGCAGGAATTGTGGGTGCCGACTACTACCTCTACGGGCCCATTGAGAACGCCCCCATGATCTTCCCTGCTGCAGCCATGGTGGACATCATGAAGGCAGAGTCCGCAGAGGAGTTGGGACTGGAAGTTCTGGCTGAGAAGCATCCCAGGAAGACGACCCTTTAAGTCGCCTTCTTTTTCTCTCTTTTTTGGGGGGGATCGCTTGCCCCGCGTCATAGTAAAAGCTGTTTTCGATGAAATAAAATTCAAATGCCAGAGGTGCGGCTCCTGTTGCCATCACAAAAGGCCTCAAGACTTCGATGATCTCATTCCAATGGAGAGGCTGGAGGAGTTCTGGCATAAGTCCAATCTGATCTACCTCACTGAAAGAGATGTGAAGGCGATATCCAGCAAGACCGGCAAAAAAGCCGGAGACATCGTAGATACTCTTTACGACTACGATGGCTGCTATGTTAAAGTTGAAGACGATGGACAAAAGCTTATCCTCGATCTGCCGGTGATGAAGAGCAAGGAGGATACTGCCTGCATATTCTACCGGGAAGGCTGCACCATCTATTCTGTGCGACCTATTGCCTGCCGGCTCTTCCCCTTTCGGGTTGAGGAGAATGAACTGCCCAACGGGGACATCATACTAAACATCAATTATAATCCTACCTGTCCAGGCATAGGAAAAGGACTGAGGATGGACAAAAGAAAGCTGGAGATGATGGTGGTGGAGCAGTTCCTGCAGAGAAGCCAGGACGTAACCCCACATATTGGCAGGCTGGCCGCGTCTGGTGGGATATCTAAAAGCTCCAAGGTCTTCAGAACCCTGCCGGGAAGGAGAAAGCGGACATAAATGGACTTGGCCAGGAAGAGCTAACCTGAAAGAGATATAATTAAATAAAAATTTTGTTTTAATTTCTTGCCGCAGCACAATTTATGCGAGATGTCCGGTTAGAGCTGCAATCATGAAGATTGCCGCAGATATTAGCATTACGTAAAAGCCTGCATCTTCTGACGTTATTGCGCCTGCAACTTCCATATCATGCCCGACCAGGGGGGGTTCAGTGTGTATGTAGCCAGCCATATCCATTTCCTGCATAGTGCTATTCATCGTCCAATAGTCGCTATGCAATCGCAGGATGGACCTGGCTCTATTTAAATCTTCTCCTCTTATTGCTATTTATTTCATTAATTTATTGATTTATTGATTTGGGTTTTGTCCTGATAATCCTATTTAGGAAAATTGGATTATTGCAATAAAGACTTTTTGCCAAATACCTTTTTTACCATTCATTTGGCCATAGACGCGTAAATTTGTTCATATTAAATCATGCAGAAAAAGGTTTATCATGGTTTGATTCCCATATGCGCATAGCCATTAAGCTAAACATTCCGGAGGTGAAAAGATATGGATATTATGTCTCAGATATACGCAATCGTGATATTTGGTGTCCTCGTGGTAGCTCTGCCCATGTTCCTGAATAAGTGGTCGGATGGCAGGTCCGGCGTGAGGTAAATTCAAATCTCAATTATTTAGTCCTGGCCAATGCCAGGGCTATTATTATCATCTCATTTTGCATTTTTTATTATAATGGGGACATCTGGTATTGGTGCATACATCCCGCCCTGCTTGGGTAACGTTAATGAGGAGGGCATCCAGGCGATCTATGAGATCCGGATTGGCCAAATCCGCCTCAGCCCTGGACAGAGCAGATGCTACCTCTTCTCTCAAAGCCCTTGCCTTTTCTCCTTTAAGATATGCGGCTCGCTCTTCAAGATCGCGTATTTCTCTTTCAGATATTGGATTCATTTTCAACTCCAATTCCCATAATATGCTTAGCACCGGCATAAACGTCCCTGGCGATCCAGGCGCAGCCCTGGGCGGCGGCGCACCTGTCCAGCACGCCTGCCTTTCTGCCTATGAGTTCGGACACCCTCCCCTCGATCATCGCAGCGGGGCTGCCTGCCAGAAATATATCCGGCTCTTGGCAGCCTCTGTCGCGACAGAGGACCTGGAGTGCCTCGATCTCCATGGCGGCAAAGAGGGCCAGTGACTCCAGGGCCAGCTCTCTCTCTTCGGGGCTACACTGCTCAAGGCTACTCCTCCCCCATTTGGAGAGAATGCCGCCCCTGGTGAAGGCATGATTTGCAGTCATCAATCCGGAGTCGACATCCCGGATGGCCTGCACATCCAGCGGCCCCTGAAAGAGGCCGGGGGCGAAGATGGGGGCGTCAATGGCTCCGATGATCCTTCCCTCCAGCACGGCGAAGGTGACTGTATTGGAGCTGGCATCGCAGACTATGAAGCTGTTGCTCTTGCTCCTGAAGACGCCATAGGCCAGGCCCACCTTCTCCGGGCTCATGCCGTGCGAGAATACTTTCAGCCTGGGGTCGATGTCAGATCCCCGATGAATGCCGGGCAGAAGTATGGCTGGCCATGCCGATGCCAAAACAGCCTCAAAGACGCTTGTGCCCCCGCCGACATGCAGGCCCGCCCCGTCCTGGCTGATCAGGCCGCGATTGGGGGCATCCTGCATGCGAACGATCTTGGTCAGGCCGTCGCCCATGGAGTAGCTGAAGGCCAGCAGATCGATATCATCGCCCCCCAGGTTTCTGGAGATGGCCTCGATGATCTGCCGGGGTGAAAAAAGGCTGGCCTCCTGCCTGGCCAGGCTCCAGCAGCGCCCCCCATCCGTGGCAAATCTTATGGCTGTGGTCCCGTGGTCTACCCCTACGAACATCAAATCAGCCCATATTCGACTCTTCAATCAGAGCCAGCAGCTTTTCCGCCACCTTTCCGCTCTCCCGTCTGGTCCTCATGAGGGTGCTCATTCTCTTGCACTCCCCTCTGTAGCTGCTCTTCCTGTCCACCACGAACAGGTCGACCTTGCCGAGAAGCTTTCGCACTCCGTTGTCATCTGCGGGAACGCGGCAGGCAGCCATGAATTTGGCAGCCGGGCCGCTCACCGGCTTATTGCCGATGAAGGGGCTCACCGCCACCACGTTCTTGTCTTTGAGCCTGTCGCGCACGCCGGGCAGGGCCAGGATGGGGCCGATGCTGGTCACTGGATTGCTGGGGCCGATGAGGACCGTATCCTCCTTCTCCAGCAGGTCCAGGAATGACTGGCAGGGAATGGCTGAGTCCAGGCCGGCGAAAAAGACCGAGCTGACCTCCGGCCCGCCGCCCAGGCTCACCCAGAAGTCCTGAAAATGCATCACGCCCTGGGACGTGGATATGACTGTGGAGACGATGTCGTCTGTCATGGGAATGATGCGCTGCTCGACTCCCAGGGCATGGGATAGGGCTTCGGTGGCCAGGCTCAGTTTGACTCCCTTCCGGAGCAGGTTGGAGCGGAAGATATGTACTGCCCGGTCGTTGTCTCCCACCAGCATCTTCTCATCCATGCCAAGCATGGTCAAAAAATCATGGGTATGGGTCCGGTCTCCCCTGATGCCCCACCACTTCTTCTCGTCTATCATGTCCGCCAGGGTGTACAGGACGCTGTCTATGTCCGGAGAGATGTAATTTCCCGATATCCAGAGATCCTCGGCTGTATTGACAACCACGGACAGCTCTTTTGGCTTGACCCTCTCCTTTAGGCCAAAGAGCAGCTTGGGGGTGCCCGTGCCGCCGCTCAAGACCAGCATTTCAGACGTCCACGATTATCATGCCGGTCTTCAGGCCGGC
>DAOPZB010000158.1:0-4158 GCA_035353195.1 Methanothrix sp.
CAGCAGACGGCACGAAGGATTATGCCTACGCGGAGCGCTCAGAGACGGTCTCTCATCCCGTCACCCTTGCCAGGCTCAATGAGACGGCAGAGCCCTATGCCGTCTGGTCCCCGGATTCGAGGAAGATCGCCACATTCAGGATGGACCAGAGGAATGTTTCCGAGATGCACCTTCTGGAGTATGTTCCAGGCAACGACAGCCGGCCCAGGCCCTGGAGCTACAGGTTCGCCACCCCAGGAGAGGCAGCCCTTCCCATGTACGAGCCGCTGATCTTCGATGTGGCCGCCAAAAGAGCCATAAATGTGAGCAGCCCGGCCCAGCCGGAGGTCTCTCTCATGGACACGGAGGATGATGTACTACAGTGGTGGAGCGATGACAGCCGGACCCTCTACTCTCTTTATGCCGAAAGAGGGGAGAAGGCCTTGAAGCTCCTGAAGACCGACCCAAATACTGGCCGTACGGAGGAGATCCTGGAGGAGAGGGGCAGCACATTCGTGGAGGCGAGCCTGGACTATGCCAGCCCGCCCTGCGTTCATGTCCTGAAGAACGGGGATATTATCTGGTTCTCGGAGAAGGACGGCTACGGCCACCTCTACCTCTACGGCCCGGATGGCCGGGAGAAGAATGCCATCACTTCAGGAGAATGGGCGGTGAGAGGCATTCTCTACGTTGACGAAAACGCATCCCTGGTCTATTTCCTGGCGGGGGGCAGGGAGGCGGAGCGCGACCCCTACTACCGGCACCTCTACCGGGCCGGCCTGAACGGCAGCGGCCTGAAGCTGCTCACCCCTGAGGACGCGGACCACAATGTGCAGGTGGCCCCGGACGGGACGGCCTTCCTGGACACCTACTCCACAGTTGAGCAGCCGCCGGTGACAGTTTTGAGGGACATGAATGGCAGCGTCATCCTGGAGCTGGAGAAGGCAGACATCGACAACCTGACCGAAATGGGCTGGAGGGCTCCGGAGCGCTTCTCAGTCAAGGCCCTGGATGGCAAGACCGACATGTACGGCCTGATCATCAAGCCCACGGGCTTCAATTCCTCCCGAAAATATCCGGTGGTGGAGACGGTCTATCCCGGCCCCTGGATAATAGTGACCGCCAAGTCGTTTCCATCGGACATGGCCTGGGTGAATAAGATCTTCTGGCGGGGCCAGGCAGTAGCGGAGCTTGGATTCATCGTGGTCACCCTGGACGGGCCGGGCACTCCCTATCGCTCCAAGCAGTTTCATGATGCCTGCTACGGGCGGCTGGGCGAAGCGGGAGGCCTCGCCGACCATGTCAATGCCCTAAAGCAGCTCGCAGCCGACCGGCCCTGCATGGACCTGGAGCATGTGGGGATGTTCGGGCACTCGGCGGGAGGGTTCATGACCGCCCAGGCTCTGCTCACCTATCCGCAGTTCTACAAGGTGGGTGTGGCCTCAGGAGGAGACTACGACAGCCGGTTCTATGGAGCCTACTGGGGCGAGAAGTACGAGGGGCTGAATGCGTCTCTTTACGGGGAGCAGATAACCTCATTGAAGGCCTCGAACCTGACCGGGAAACTTCTGCTCGTGGCCGGGGACGTGGACGACAACGTCAATCCCTGCATGACCATGCAGATGGCTGATGCGTTCATCAATGCCGACCGGGACTTTGACCTGCTGATCATGACCGGAAGGAACCACGATCTGAGCTACGACATGTACTATCTGCACCGGCTGTTCGGGTATCTGAAGGACAATCTTTGAGAGGAGGGGCGGGGGAGGATGGAATGAATGAGGCAGGGATGCTTCTGACATAATTTTTTTTGAGCATTATGGTTCTTCGCTATCTCATCTCTGTGCCTCTGTTCCTCTGTGGTTTTGTTCAGTAGCATTAGGCTTAATTATTGCCAACTTACTAACTAAACCACAGAGGCTGAGAGACACAGAGACGAAGAACCACTACACCACCCACATAAAAGCATGAGGATTGTTCAAGCGTACAAACCAAAAAGCCAATATTTTTCTTTGTGCGTCTTTGTGACTTTGTGGCGAAAGTCGTAAACCACTGGATACGGCTACCTATTCATCAGCACCGGCAAAACAGGCCAGTAGCTGGTCATTTGCTAAAAAAATATATGATGAGAATCCACTGGGTTGGAACCGATGCAAACGCATCCACCACAAAGGCACAAAGTCGCAAAGGCGCACAAAACGAAATTTAAAAAAACGAAAAAAAAATCTGGGCAACCTTCGCAGGCTGCCCTCCCCAAAGATCGCAGCTATTTCTCTCAGCTCGCCCCTCCAATAATCGGATACGCCCGCGACGGGGTGTTGGGATACTTCTTCATGCTGGCCACGAGCTGCCGGTAGACCGTCTGGAAGGCCTCGATTACGAAATCATGCTCTCCGGCGATGTTGTGCTCCTCACCTGGGTCCATCTCGATGTTGTAGACGGCCGGTATCTGGGAGTAGTCGCTCTCCGGCCCCTGGAATGAGTCATATGCCGTGCGGATGACCTTGAACTGGTGCCAGCGCATGGCTGCGGGGAGCGTCGTGGCGCTGCTATCTGTTCCCGTGTACCAGACCACCCACTCCCGACTGGAGTTGTCCTGCCTGCCCAGCAGGAAATCGGTCTGGTCCAGGCCGTCGATTGGCCTGTCCGAGGGTATCTCTCCCTCGCCCAGGGAAGCGAATGTGGAAAACAGGTCCATAGTGCACATGATCTCATTGGAGACCCGTCCCTCTTCGATCAATCCCGGCCAGCGGATTATGCAGGGAACGCGCACGCCTCCCTCGTAGACTGTGCCGATTCCGCCCCGGAATGGGGAGTAGCCAGCATCAGGCCACTGGTCGAGCGTCGGCCCGTTGTCGCTGGTGAAGACCACGATGGTGTTGTTGTCCTTGCCGATCTCCTTGAGGGCATCCAGCACCTGTCCAACGTGGTAGTCGGTCTCCATCACCCCGTCTCCGTACGGCCCGCGGCTGGACTCTCCGGCGAAATCGGAGTTGGGAACGCTGGGAAAGTGCGTTCTGGCCAGGGGCAGGTAGATGAAGAAGGGCTCTGTGGAGTTGGCCTGCTGGTTTATGTAAGCCAGAGCTCTATCCATGCACTGCTCATCGACTATTCCCAGACTGCTGGTGTTCAGAGGCATGACCATGGTCAGATTCTCGCCCTTCCTGGCCTCCACAAGTCCGTAATTGTCGTTCAGCCCCTCGGCCCACTTCGGGTCGTAGCCGATGCGGTCCTTGAGGCTGTAGGTGTTCAGGTGATAGAGTATGCCAAACCACCGGTCAAAGCCCATATTCTGGGGCATGCTCTCTTCGACGTCTCCCAGGTGCCACTTGCCAAACATCGCCGTGCGGTAGCCGGCGGCAGAGAGCACCTCTGCGAGCGTGGTCTCATTGGGCGACATGCCGGCCAGAGAGCCCGCCGCCGAGGCCAGTGTCATGCCGCTTCTGATGGGCAGCCGTCCGGTCATCATCGCCGCCCTGGTGGGGGTGCACTGGGTCTCAGAGTAGAAGGAAGTGAGCCTCAGGCCCTCGGCTGCCATCTGGTCCATCCTGGGGGTGGGCGCGCCCAGCACTGCACCGCCGCCGTAGCAGCCGGGGTCCATGTAGCCCATGTTGTCGGCGAGTATGATTATGATATTCGGCCTGGGGGGCTCAGGCATGACGTCCTCGGTCACAACCTCCGCCAGGGTCGAATTATTGGATAATGCATTCTTCCTGTTCGTTAGAACCTCTGCCCCCGGATTATCGGGCGTTGCACCGTCGGCCCCATAGCCTTTCAGGTCATGAGGTATGGGAGACAGGCCGGTGTTGCCTGAATCCAGGCTGCAACCGGCAATCGAGATCATCAAAAAGGCTGCAATTGCCAGTTTATATAATAGTCCATTCATAGTAATAACCTCCTTCAATTCGTAACGGACTTTTCTGTATATCTATTTTTCCTCATAGTGGGCTAAATGCTTATAGTGAGTCACATTTATTAAACTTAGAATATTGGTGAATTCGCTATTTCGCTTTCATGGTTCATGATTCATGATTCTGCTGGCTGCCAATCCAGAAAGCCATCTGCGAGCTATTGTATCCGCCAACCCCAAAGAGGAAGTCCGATGGTGTGTCCTCAGGCATGCTGATGGGCTGGGAGTAGAGGTACGCCCCTTGACAGACAAAGCCGTCCAGGCCTCGG
>DAOPZB010000159.1:0-4028 GCA_035353195.1 Methanothrix sp.
TGGCTAGAAGATCGCAGAGAAAGGCTGATAGCAGAAAGGCCAAACAGTGGTATAAAGTTGTAAGTCCGGAGATGTTCGGAAGAGCTCCCTTCGGCGAGACCATCGCCAACGATCCGGAGAGGGTCGTGGGAAGGATCATTGAGACAACCCTGGGAGATCTCACCAACAACTTCTCCAAGCAGAACACAAAGCTGCGGTTCAGAGTGGATCGCGTAGCCGGTGATTCGGCATATACGAAGTTCCTGGGCCATGAGATGACCACCGATTATGTGCGCTCCCTGGTTAAGAGAAGAACATCCAGGATCGATTCCATCGTCGATGTCACCACAACCGACGGCTACCAGGTCAGGATCAAGCCCAGTTGCTTCACTGTAAAGCGGGCGCGGGCCAATCAGGTCAAGAGCATCAGAGAGCTCTCCAAGAGAGTCGTCATGGAGAGATCCAAGAGCCTGGACCTCAATCAGTTGATCCAGGACGCTGTGGGCGGCAAGATCTCCCTGGACATCTACAAAGAGGCCAAGATGATCTACCCCCTGAGGCGCGTAGAAGTCAGGAAGACCGAAATTATGACCGAACCGGGCATGGCTACCGCGTCTCCCGCGCCGTCTCCGGCAGCGGGAGCTCCGTCTGCTTAAGAGTAGTCCTCTTAACGCCGATATTTGGAAGATCTGCAGGGCAAAATCTGCGAGCGCCCCTCTTGCCGTGGGCAGGAAGGGCGCAAAAAGAGATTTTTCTCCAGTTAAGCGTTGCTTTCGATTTTTTTTGGGACCCCTGCGAAGAATAAACAGTATCCTGCCGGAAACGCTCTATCATAAATACTGATTTTCCCATATAGAACCACGATATATGACCGAGGCATTTGCATTCACGGAAACCGACAGAACCAAATCGAAGTGGGTTTCTTCAGTCTATCGCGACTTCGTCAATGAGACGGGCAGGGCCAGGACCACTCTGCGAGGACTCTTTTATTTTGCCCTGCAGAGAAAGGCCTCAGACTACCCCATCTGCGGGGGCTTTGTGGGTGAGATCAGGATCACCAGGCCGTACCACGAGAACGACGGAGAGAAGCTAGCCAAATGGACCGGCAAAGCCCGAACTCTTGGATTCATCCCGGCTGACGCCCTGCTGGAGGAGAAGTCCGGCATGGGTGGAAAAGAAATATTCCTTCCTATAACGGATAGCACGCCTGCCCTTCGCCGGGAGGTCTGGACAAGCAAGCCATCCTTAAATCCGCTGCTCTATCCGGTCTGCAAGAAGCATAATGCAGCACTTATCTCAGTAGAAAGCGGGGCGACAGCAGTGGCCGTGGATGCTCTCTGCCGGAGAGGAAGCTCACCGGCCCAAATCCTCTGCCTCTCTGACCTCTCTGTAAAAGGAGCGTTCTTCGCCAGAGAGCTGGCCGCTGCCATAGAAGAGCGACAGACGGATGGATGCGCCGCCATTGAGGTGAGAAGCCTGTGCCTGCATCCCCAGCAGATACTGGATTGGAAGATTCCCATGATTCGAGCCGGCAGAGGATCCAGGCCGGATAAAGAGAGCAAAGAAGAAAGAAATGCCTTCAAGAGATATCTGCAGCCCTTTGGCCTTGACAGCACGGGATTGGCCGAGATTGACGCACTTGAGGTCTATTATCCGGGCGGAGTTGCCGCTTTCCTTGATGAAATGCTATCCGGAAGTATTATAACGGCCACCGCATAGACATAATAAGCATGACAGACGTCCCTGATATTCCTTTAGAACAAATTCAGCAGCGGGTGGTGGCCATGTGGATGGGCTCCTTCTACGGCAGCAGCGGCTACGTCGCCCGCAAGCTGGGCAAAAAGGGATTGCGCGAGTTTCAGGATCTGGGTGCCCGTCAGGTGGCGGCCACCTTCAAGCAACTGGGGCTGGATAAGCCCGAAGATGTGGCACTGGCCATGGCAGCCAACGATAAAAACCTCTTCGGCAGCACCGTAGAAGTGATCTCCGGAGACGGCTATGTGGAGATCAGGCGGCATCGCTGCGGGCTCATGGAGGGGGCCAAGTCCTTTGCCAGAGTGGGGGCCAGCCTGATTGCAAAGGAGCATTGCAAGACCTGCGTGGAGGGCCACTGGCAGAAGGTCTTTTCCAGCCTTTCGATGAATCTGGAGGTTGAGCATACGGAAGACGGATGCCGCATGAGGATCTCCGGGCAGCAGAGATAGAGGCGAATCTGAGACGGTTCAGACCTCATCCTCCGGCCCATCTGCCTAGCTCGAAGGTTTCCGCGTCCGCGATGAGGAAGCCGTCCGGGCAGTTCTGGTCGACCGGGATGTCGTCGAGCTGGCCCGCGACCGGCTCTGCTGCAGACTCTCCGCGCGGCTTGAGGCGGCGAGCTTCCTCTGCTCCGCAGATTCCCTTTTCTTGCTGACGCTCTGCGAAGCCGAGGCCTTTTTGGCGCTGCTTTTGCTTTCGGCTGCACTCTTAGCAGAGGCTGAGGCTCTTGCTGCCCTTTTTACGGCGGCAGAGCTTGCAGCCTTTCGCACTGCCGGGCTCTTGCCGGACTTTGAGCCTTCAGTTGCCGAAATGTCCGGGGATGGGCTGGAGACGGGCGAATCCGTCTTGAACTGCATTTTCACAGCGGGCTCTTTTGCCGAGCCACCCACAGATGATAGAGCTGACACAGTCGATCTTGCCGGTGAGAGGAGATCCGGCAGGGCAGTGCTGGGTGCGGTTTGATTTTCGGGGGCAATGGTGCTGTTCAGGCTATCCGCCGGAAGGGAGGAATTTGATGAGACATTGGCAGTCACATTCGCCTGCAGAGAAGTGCTTTTGTTTTCCGGCGACTTTGCAGAGGATGATTGGGATTTGGAGGATGAGCTGGATGAAGAGGAAGATGAACGGGATGAAGAAGAGGATGAAGACGAATGGCCTGAGGATGAAGACGAGCGAGATCTATAGGAGGGCGATGATGACGAATGGCTTGAGGATGAATTCGATTGGCTGGCCGGGCGGCTCAGGTTCACATCCTTTCCGGAGAGGTTCGCCTGCGCCGGCGAGCCGCCCGCCGAGACTCTGCCCGGAGAGCTATCCGAAACCGACTTCGGTTGATCCGAACTGCCGGCCTGAGAGGCGATATCGGATACCACAAACACAGCCAGGCCGGTCATGCTGATCAGTGCCAGGATCACCAGAACGCCCATTATCCTGGGATATTTTCTCAGAATCGTTTCGCGCACCAGAGCGTAATAGGTGGTGGCAGTCCCCGTAAACTTCCTCATACATAAATAGATATTTTTTAAAGTTTATAACTTTTACGATCGAGAAAAAATTAGTGAGTTATTAAAGTTATGCTTCCAGGGTCATTCCTGCCGCCTGCCAGGCATCAGCTCCACCCTTGAGGACATATGCCTCGCGATCGGCAAATACCCTCAATACCTGCACGGCGAATGCGGCATTGGTGTCCATGACACTGTATACGGCAATCTTCTTGCCGGCGGGAATGGTGCCCATCTGAGAGAGGATATTGGCCAGGGGAATATTTGCACTTCCGGGTATGTGTCCGGCAGCGTAAAGCTCCGCCGGTCCTACATCCAGAACAGACCAGTTGTTATCCGCGACAGTACTGTTGAGGTATTCGGAGACCGTTATAACATAAAATCCATTGCTTGCCGCATTCTTGAGGAATAAGTCGCTCTTGCCCATGAAATCCAATGTGGTCTGAGCCCCTTCTGAGGAGACCGGAGCTACGGGAACGGCAGATGCCATCTGCTGAGCCTGAGCCTTTATATTGGTATTATTGAGGGAGGACGTGGCCCAGGGCTGGCCTTTAAGGCTGGAGGATGCGGTTGTCTTTCCATCCAGGAACTGCTTGTTAAACGTATTCAATTGATTATCTGCCGACAGATCAGGATAATCATCCGTCGCACAGGCGGAAATCAGCAGGCAGGACAGTGCCATCAGTAATATAGACAATTTTATTGATCTCATTTTCAGCACCTACTTTGTTGCTTCAATGCACATCAGCATTCCGCTGGAAGCTGATAATATTGATATCAATTGCAATATCT
>DAOPZB010000160.1:0-4028 GCA_035353195.1 Methanothrix sp.
TGCCAGGTATGGATAGAGGGTGGGCTCGCCCATCAGGGAGAGGGCGACGTGCTTGGGCACCTTCGCCTCGGCCAGGCGGACGGGATCGGTGGTCTTGGCCCCCCCGTAGCCGGAGAGAAACTTCTGCTGGCCAAGCAGGATACCGTCCAGGAGGGCGGCCGGCTCCAGGGGCTCGTTGGCCGGCACAGGCCCTTCTATTGGCCTCCAGCAGTGCAGGCAGAGGTGATTGCACTCTAAAGTGGGAGTCATCTGCACGCATCTGTGGCTGGAGATGCCGTAAAAGTGGTGCTTGTAGCACTGATCTGCTCCCCGCATGGCCCGATTGAGCCACAGGCAGGGCTTGACGGCGGCAGAGCCGACCAGGTGGTAGCCCTGGCGGGCGAGGATCTGGGCAGGCTGGTCTTCCGGAGGCATAACGGATGAACAGTGGGCGAGAGGGATTAAATAGATGAGCTTTGGGCTCGCCGGTCAAATTGCAAAAGTGATAAATCCTGGCTCGTCCAGGTAGCGTTGATGCGATCTTGTCCCCGGAGCCGAGCACCCTCTGTCCATCGTCTGCTGCGTCCGGCCTTTCCCCGCGTTGCTGCCATTCTCTCCGCACTCATCCTATTCATACTTATGATCGGGGCAGCCGCCCAGCAGGACGGCTTCGCGCCACCTGCCCCCCAAAGCCCGCTGCCCCGCCCGGAGATCTCCGCCTCAGAGATCCTGGCGGCCATCCAGTCGGGCCAGCCTGTCAGCTACGACAATGTGACCGTCACCGGCAGCCTGGACATCGGCCCTGGAGCCGGTCCGGTGCAGGGGCAGATCTCCATCATCAACTCCCGCTTCCTGGGGCCGCTGAGGATCGTTGCGGCGGCGTTCGGCGATGATCTGGACCTGCGCGGCTGCGTCTTTGAGGAGAACGCCAGCTTCATCAAATCCAGGTTCATGGGGGAGTTCCGATTGGCTGGGGCCGTCTTTCTCAAGCAGGCCGACTTCGCCGAGGCGGTCTTCGGCGGCCCGGCCACATTCGCTTCCGCCCGCTTTCTCAAGGACGCCAGCTTCAGCAATGCCGAGTTTGACGGAGACGCCATATTCCTGGATGCTGGATTTGCCAGCGACGTGGACTTTAACTATGCCAAGTTCATGAGGATAGGCTACTTTGAGAGCGCATTCTTTGAGGATGTCAGATTCTTTGAGACCAGGTTCTCCGGCCAGGTCACCTTCCGGTCGGTTCGCTTCTTCGGCAACGCCGAATTTGCAGCCACGCGATTTGATAGCGATGTGGTCTTCCGCGACGCCCGCTTCTTGAAGGGCAGCACCTTCGGCCTCTCCAGCTTTGCCGGCATAGTCGACTTCGGAGGAGTGAACTTCAGCCAGACCGCCTTCCTGGGTGGGGTCAAATTCTCAGATCTGGCCTATTTCACAGGCACCAACTTCGGCGGAGACCTGATACTGGAGGAGGCAAGGCTTTACAGCATGCAACTGGAGAGCGCCTCGTTTGCAGAAGGATCGACCATCAACCTCAACAGCACCGATTTCAATAAGTTCGTGGTCCACTGGCCGACCATCCGGGACCGGTTGGTCTACAATGGAGCCGCCTACCTGGCCCTGGTCAAGAACTACAAGAGCCTGGAGTGGTTCGACGAGGCGGACGACTGCTACTATCAGTATCGCAAAGCCGGCCAGGACCGAGCAGCATGGGGCTGGGGCAAAATATCCGACATCATCGCCTGGCTGTCCTGCGGCTACGGGGTGCGGGTGAGCTACACCGCCTTTTGGTGCCTCTTTACCATCCTGTTCTTCGGTGTGATCTTCTGGGCGGGAAAGGGCATGAGCAAGTTCGAGATCGAGGGCATGGAGCTTCCCGGAGATCCGCGCCTGTATCCCAGCAAGCGAGTCTCGTTCACCGATGCCCTGTACTTTTCCATCGCCATGTTCACCACCTCCCAGGCTCCCGTCAATACCTATCCGGTGGGGGTCTACAGGCACCTGGCCATGGCGGAGGGCATCTTAGGCTGGTTCTTCCTGGGGCTCTTCGTGGTGGTGCTCAGCGCCGTGCTCATCCGGTAGAGGATTGCTTCCGGAAAGGTTGATATACGTGCTGGGTATACGAATGGGCGGACAGGGCGCGTGGCCTAGTCAGGATAAGGCGGCAGCCTCCTAAGCTGTAGATCGGGGGTTCGAATCCCCCCGCGCCCGCTCGTTTGTGTGATTATATTTGATTTGTTCAGTTGTCAGCCCTTCTCTGTGCGTACTCTGTGTCCTCTGTGTCTCTGTGGTAAAAACGTCGTTGGCCATTGGTTATAGCCAATCACACGGACTGCCACCACAGAGACACGAAGCGCACAGAGGACTCACAGAGACGAAATTGTCAATAATCCACATCAAATAGCCAGGAGCCAAAAATAGTTTAGGGGACGATCTTGGATATCCCCAATTCCAGTATGTCCTCAGCCCCCGACTTCTTGAGTCGCGGTATGAGCAGATTGACCACCCCCCGGTCCACCACAGTCTCCACGGCATAGTAGCCGGAGTTGTAGAGCTTGGATATGGTGGGATTTTTCATGCTGGGCAGCATGGCCATGACCTCTTTCATAGCCTGCTCAGGCACATTCATCTTCAAGAGCACCTTCTCCTTGGCCCGGATCACGGCGGAGAGCAGCGTCTCAACGGCCACTATCTCCTCCTGCTTGACCGGATCGGCCCAGCTCTTCTTGTTGGCGATCAGCTCGGAGGTGGACCGCAGCATGACATCTATGATCTTCAGGCCGTTCTTCTTAAGGGTTGAACCGGTCTCAGTGAGGTCGACCACCACATCGGTCAGCTCCGGCACCTTGGCTTCAGTGGCTCCAAAGGAGAACTGAATCTCCACTGGGATCCCCAGCCCCAAAAAGAAGGCTGAAGTGAGATTGGGATACTCGGTGGAGACGCGGCTGCCCGGCTTTATCTCCTTGGCGGAGTGAATGTCCAGGCCTTCCGGCACCGCCACCACCAGCTTAACCATGCCCGGACCCTGCTTGCCGTAGTACAGCTCGGTGACCCGCGAGACCACCGCCCCGGACTCCATGATCCAGTCTGTTCCGGATATGCCCAGGTCGAAGTAGCCCTTGGCCACATATCCCGGAATCTCCTGGGGGCGCAGAATCTTCACCTTGCCTATGCGGGGATCGTCGATGCGGGCATTGTACTCCCGCTCCGTCCTCTTAACCTGCAGCCCGGCCTGCTCAAAGAGCTGCAGGGTCTGATTTTGCAGGCTGCCCTTGGGAATGGCAATGTCTATCATTCTGATCTCTGGCTCTTCCAGAACATATTTTTGTCTTGTGGTTGATCTTCCGCCCGCCCGGCCTCCCCAGCAAATGCATTTGTCTGCGCTCGCCCTAACAATATTTATAAATAACTACAGTGATTAACTTATTCCGGGGGTAGGATCGTAGCGTCACTCATCATCTCGGATACCCACTTCGGATCGGAGGCTTCCAGCCTGCGTGATCCGGCCAGAGTGGACAGGCTCATGCAGGAGATATCGGAATATCAGAGCGATTGCCGGGAGGTCGTGCTCCTGGGGGATATATTCGACTTCTGGAGGGCTCGCCCGGAATGCGCTGTCAAGGACGCTCTGCCCTTTCTCAGGCGGCTGGAGGAGGACGGCCTGAAGATTCGCTATGTCGTGGGAAACCACGATCATCACCTGGTGGTGCAAAAGCAGGAGGCTGAGTTTCTGGAGAGGGCCGCCCGCGGTGACATATTCCCGGTCTACATCCCGGACCTCCGCTGGAGGCAGACCTTCGCGGGCATCGATGTGGAGACGTTCTATCCCTGCTACAGGAAGATGTGTGGGGGCAGGGCATTTCTCTTCACCCACGGCCATCACCTGGACGGCATTCAGACCCTCACACTGCAACTGGTGGAGAGGATGCGGCGGCTCTCCGGAGAGGAGATACTTCCCGCCGACCTGGAGATGATGATGACATATGCCTACGAGAGCATCTACCGCTCCGCCTAAATCGGGGAGATGGTCTCCTTCGAGGACTTCGTCTGGAAGG
>DAOPZB010000161.1:0-4019 GCA_035353195.1 Methanothrix sp.
CTGCCCGGCCGCGAAGTTTGTATAAACACACTTCAATAATATGTCCGAAATTAAAAAATTATATGTACTGAATTGAGGAAATAAAGCAAGATATGAAAAGCCTAATTGTCGTTGCACTGGTTGCTGTGCTTGCAGCAACAATGCTCAGCGGCCCTTCAATGGCGAGCATGCAAGAAGGCCCCGCACCCAATTCGGGAGATGGAGTTCCTGACGGCTCCGGAATGGACGACCCTATTAATGGAAATCCCAATGCAAATTCTCCGGGCCCTGCACCTAACTCCGGTGATGGTGTTTCCGACGGTTCCGGATTTTGAATCCTCTCTATTTATTTTGTACGCCCACCATTGGAGCTTTCGCAACCATTTAAATTGTGATGCTTGACACGGGCCAAGATATGCAGAATTTTCTCAAGAAAATCGGAAAAAAAGAAATGATTCTGCAATCATATTGTCCTGCATCAGAGAATTCTGGCGCTTATTTAGGACATGTGACTTCTTTCGCGTGGGCGTTTAAGGTGGTTCCGCTTACCTCATAGCATTTTTGTACAGGAGCGTCCCAGTTTGCATTCAATACATCAGCCCACCAATGCCAGGCAAGTCCGGTGCATACCTGTATCTTGAAATTGATGTTGGTAGCCTTCTGGGGTATGTTTTTCGAGGCCCGATCTCCAGCGGTGATATCGCCCGAAGACTCATGATAGTTCTTCCCATCCACAGTGTAGTCCAACAAAAATCTGGCTACAAATGCTCCTACATTGTGTAGATTTACATATCCATCTGCCATTCTTTCATACACCTCGCGATAACATTTCAGCCCGCAATTCAGAGCGACTTGTTATCTATTATTAAGAAGAACGCCAATCATATTTAAATATTTCTATTTTAATAACACATAAAGCATATATTAACTTTTGTAACAAATTTAATACATTGCCAGTAGACCCAATATATCTTAATTAATTATCAATCCTCCTAATGAATAATATTATAGAATTGAATAATATGGAAATAGGAGCTTGGAAAGAGGAGTGTTATGTTTATGTCCGTCTTTCAACATCCCATGATAATTACAGAAAAGACTATATCATAGGACTGCTAATAAGTATCATTGGTAAGTATGAAATCATTTCTGGCATTGCTCCTCCTGGCCGTCCTGACGGCGAACGCACAGGCACAAGATAACGATTACATCTCAGGCCTCGGCAAGGGCATGAAGTACGCCCTGGAAGGAGACAGCGCCATGTATAACATCCAGCGAGAATGTTTTGAGGGCATGGACTGTTTCGAGACTCTGCGGGGCATGTCCGACGGCTGGGAGAAGATCCAGGAGCTTAACTCGGCTCAGGGCGAGGCCCGGCGGATAAAGAAGGCGGAAATCGAATATATCGTGGATACAGAGTTCATAGGCACCGACTTCAAGGATCTTCTCTATGTGCAGGTGACCAATCTGCTCAGCGCATATTAGCCCGATTAGCCCGGTAGCGTAACTCGATTCCGAGAATTTGGAATTAGAAAAAGAGATGAAATCGTCCTCCCGCATCGGTTGAGGAGGACAGATACGCTTTTCCGATCAGAGTGTGTTCAAGCTACCTTATCCTGGCCTCCACCATATCCTCTCTGAGCTTGCAGAGGTTCTCTGCGCCCTTTACATAGAACCAGTAGTGCACAATCACCAGCAGCCCCCAGCCAACCGGTGAGTAGTAGACCGCCAGGGCGGGTTCGATCTTAATCGTCCCCATCCAGTTGAGGGCCAGCCAGATTATGTTCACCACAAGGTAGATGCCGATATGGAGCCGGAAGAGCTTCATCTGATCGGCGACGTGAGCCTCCCTAAAGAGCCTCTTGTATTCATCCAGAGTTCCTGCCATCATCTTTCACCTGCCGGAGAAATCATTTGATTCACTTTGTAGCCGCCTCTAGCCTGCGGCCCACCTCATCCCAGTTGACCAGGCTCCAGAAGGCCTCCACGAACTTTGCCCTCTCGTTCCTGTAGTCCAGGTAATAGGCGTGCTCCCAGACGTCCAGCACCATCAGAATGCGGAACATGGGATAGACGTTCACATTGTGCTTTTCGATCTGCATGATCATGGGCCTGCCGGTCAGGCCGCACCAGGCGAGCGCCGCCCAGCCCGAGCCCTCGGTGCTGGCCGCAGCCGCGGAGAACTCCTTCTTAAAGCGCTCCAGGGAGCCGAACTCCTTCTTCAGAACCTCAGCGACAGCGCCGCCCGGCTCCTTTCCTGCTTTGGCAGCCGGCGCCAGGTTCGCCCAGAAGAGGCTGTGCAGCACATGGCCCCCGGCCTGGAAGGACAGCTCCTTCAGGGTGGCCTTCATGTCCACCTCCGAGCCGGCCTGGCGGGCCTTCTCCAGCCGCTCCAGCAGGGCGTTGGCCCCATTTACGTAGGCGGCATGATGCTTGTCGTGATGCAGGCGGAGCTGTGCCTCGGAGATATAAGGCTCCAGTGCTTTGTAGTCGTAGGGCAGATCCGGCAGGGTGTATTTCTTATCGGCCATTTTCAATCACCTGAAATTTAAATGATCCTCACAAGTCCCTCACAGGTCCCTCACAGCTTCCTGTGGCAGAACCACCAGTCTTCGCAGACCATATCTCCGCCCGTCTTTCTGGCAGCGGCGCTCTTCTCGTCCGCCGGCGGAGGAATGATCACCTGATCTCCGATCAAATCATTGTTAGGCCAGTTGGCAGGAGCTGCCACATGGTTCTTGTCGACCATCTGCAGAGCCTGCACCGCCCGGAGGATCTCATCCATGTTCCTGCCCACCTCCTGGGGATAGAAGAGGACCAGGCGAACTGTGGCTTCAGGATCGATAACGAAAACCGCCCTCACGGTATTGGTGGCCTTTCCGGGATGAATCATCCCCATCCTTTCGGCAACCTTGCCCTGGTCGTCAGCGATTATAGGGAACCTGATCTCGACATGGAGGTTCTCCCTGATCCACTGCGTCCATTTCATATGAGAGAAGACCTGATCTATGGACAGGCCGATGAGATCGCAATTCAGCTTCTCAAACTGCTCCCGCCTCTTCTCGAAGGCCACGAACTCCGTGGTGCAGACCGGTGTGAAATCGGCGGGATGGCTGAAGAGGACAAACCATCTGCCCCGGTAATTTCCGGGCAGACTGATCATGCCATGAGTGGTCTTGACCTCCATTTGGGGAAACTTGTCCCCGATCAATGGAAAGCCGCTCTGCTGGCCCTGCAAATTATGATGCCCCAGGTGGTGCTCGGCGTGATGTCCCGTCTCATGCCCCATGTGATGCATCATCTCATGCCCCATTCCCCCTGCGGGGGACCTCTTTTCTGTCATGCACATACAACCTGCCTCCTGTTCTTCGCCTATGATCGAATCCTCTTCCTCCAGACGGCACAGCCTGCAACTGTGATGCCAGGTGGGCTGCACGATGATCTGGACAGAATTGTCGCTGGTGTAGCGCCCGGCATTCATCTCCCCGATGAACTCACGCACCTGCTTTTCAGATAATTCCTGGGGCCTGATGCGGCCCACCTCACGGCCAGTGACCTCATGGTGCCCGCCGGTGGTCTCTATGGTCACCGCCATGTACTCCGGAGCCTCTTCGCTCTCTCCATCGTTTAAGTAGAGCAGCCTTCCGAAGAGAAAGCTGTAGCAAAGGGGCCAGGTATGAGCGGTCATGGCTGCCACCAGGTCGCCCTCGCTGCCGATCTCCTTGAAGGAGAATACCCTCTCAGGATGTAACATCTTCTTCACCTAAAATTATCATTCAGATAATACAGCATCCGTTTATTTAAGAGTGATTATTACATAATAATAACTACGATCGACCTCGACAGCGACCGCATCCATTCGATTGTGAGTGAGGCAACCGTCCCGGCTCACGATAGTGTTGAGATATAACAGGACTTGCATAAAAGGGCACAGAATAACAAAAAGAGATGGGCCGGAAAAAATAGAAGCCAAAGACACAACATTGGCCCGCTCCGGGCCGGCCCCCCGGCCGGCTGGGAGCGGCCTGAAGGGGCTACTT
>DAOPZB010000162.1:0-4006 GCA_035353195.1 Methanothrix sp.
AGCCGCTGCCCCGCCCCGGAACTATGGAGTCGATCTCATCGAAGAACACCAGGGCTGGTGCCGCCTGGCGGGCCTTTCTGAAGACCTCTCGCACCGCCCTCTCCGACTCGCCCACCCATTTGCTGAGCAGCTCCGGGCCTTTTATGCTGATGAAGTTGACATTGCTCTCCGTGGCCAGGGCCCGGACGAGCAGGGTCTTGCCCGTGCCCGGCAGGCCGTAGAGCAATATGCCCCGGGGAGGGCGCACCCCCACGGCGGTGAAGGCCTCTGGATAGAGCAACGGCCATTTCACGGCTTCGATCAGGGACTGTTTGGCCTCTTCCAGACCGCCCACCTCATCCCAGTGGACCTCGGCCACCTCCACGAATACCTCCCTCATGGCGGACGGCTCGATCTTCTTTAGAGCCTGGTAGAAGTCATCTCTCGTCACCCGCAGGCTCTGTACCACGTCAGCCGGAATGTCCTCTTTTACATCCAGGTCGGGCAGCGCCCTCTCCAGGGTGCGCATGGCGGCCTCTTTGCAGAGGGCATAGAGGTCCGCCCCCACGAAGCCGTGGGTGGCATCGGCGATCTCCATCAGGTCCAGCGACTCGTCTAGTGGCATCCCTCGGGTGTGGACATAGAGTATCTCCAGCCGGCCTGTCTTGCTGGGGATGCCGATCTCAACCTCCCGGTCGAACCTGCCGCCCCGGCGCAGGGCCGGGTCCAGGGCATTGGGTCGGTTGGTGGCGCCTATCACCACCACCTCACCTCTCGTGGAGAGGCCGTCCATGAGGGCTAAGAGTTGAGCCACCACCCGGCGTTCCATGTCGCCGGATACCTCTTCGCGTTTGGGGGCGATGGAGTCGATCTCGTCTATGAATATGATGGAGGGGGCTGCCTTGGCCGCCTCCTCGAAGATATGGCGCAGCCGCTCTTCGCTCTCACCGTAGAACTTGGATACTATCTCCGGGCCGGAGATGGAGACGAAGTTGGCATCGGTTTCGCTGGCCACGGCCCGGGCGATGAGGGTCTTTCCCGTGCCCGGCGGGCCATGCAGGAGGACGCCGCGGGGAGGATTGATGCCCAAACGGGAGAATAGCTCCGGGTGGCGCAGGGGGACCTCGATCATCTCCCGGATGTCTCTGATTTCCCGTGTCAGGCCGCCGATGTCTTCGTAGGAGATGTCTCTTGCCTGGAGGGCCAGCTCCTCCAGGGTTTCGCGGGTGATGCTGATGATGGTCTCATTGGTCACCAGCACCGGGCCGGAGGGGTAGGTGCTGATCACGGCTAGATTGAGGCTGCTGTTGATCATCTCCACCCGCAGCATCTCCCCTTTGACCACTGCTCTACCTTCGAGCATGCGCAGCAGGTACTGCGATCCGCCCATCAGCCTGATCTGGCGGTTGGGGGCGACCACGATCTTCCTCGCCGGCCTGGCTTCGGCCCGGGTGACGGAGACCTTGCTGTCTATGCCCGCGCCCAGGTTGGCCCGGGTGTTTCCGTCGATGCGGATGTAGTCGCCGGGGTCTTCGGGGTTGCCCGGCCAGGCTATGGCAAATATCTTATCCTTGGCGGAGATGGCCACCACGCCGCCATTCTCCAGATTGAGGGAGGACATGGCCGCCGCTCCGATGCGGGCCACCCCCTTGCCGGCATCCTTGTGGTAGGCTTCGGCAACCCGAAGCTGCAAAACTTCGTCTCTGCCCGGTTCTTTTTCCGGGCTCATCGTGTTCGGATCAGATCCCGTGTTTGAGCTCATATCAACCAAGGCTCCATTGCCGGCCGCTTAAATGCACCGCTCCGCGCTCTTCCAGCCGGCGCAGCCGGTCCTCTACCAGAATCTGTGGAACCTCCAGCCGGAGAGCCAGGTCCGGACCCTCTGCGTCACCGGAGAGAAGGGCCGCCAAAATCTCCTCTTCAAGCTGGTTATGGGCATGGCTTCTCACCGTCTGGCAGGCCTTCTGCTTGACGGTCATCTCCTCGGAATCCACCTGTTCCAGTAGGGCCCGCAGCTCCCGTTTCTTTTCTTTCAGGGCCGTCAGCTCACCCTTGAGGGCCATCAGCTCATCTCTGATCGGCTCCAGCTCCGGTTCGCGGTTCCTGTCCTGGTCATGGTCTCGGTCCAGGTCCTGATCGCCGGCGCTTCTGGGCATGTCCTCGCAGAGGTAGGCCCGCACGCCGTAGGAGTGGGGGGAGACTGCCACCTCCAGCACCGTCTTTCTGGCTATGCGGAAGTATTTCCTCCGTCCCCGGTCCTGGTAGCATTCCACGAGACCTGCCCTCTCCAGCATCTCCAGGTGGTCGATGACCGCCTTGGGCCCCACGTCCAGCCGTTTCGCCATCTCGTTGAAGTAGAAGGGCCGAAAAGAGAGGAGCTGCAGTATGCGCCTCCTGTTTTCATTTCCCAGGATATCTAAGAGCTCAACCGGATCCAATATCATCACTCATGATCATTCGTTGAACTTCAAGTTAGTAACAACAGGTTAGATAAACTTTGCGGTTCCGCCGGTTCTAAAACCACCTTATCCAGCACCGCCATCTAGCGAATGCTGAGCACAAACCAAAAGGAGAGCAATCCTGCGGCCACCAGCAGCAGATCCACTGCTTGCCTGTGGCCCACCCTCCAGCGGGCCAGGGTGAATCTGATGCTGGTGAGGGTATGAACCAGGAAGAAGAAGAGCAGGTAGAGGTCAAGCTCGGTATGCATGTAAACGGCTGTGCGCAGGGGCAGGAGCGTCCTGTTCCACCAGGCATATCCGGATACGATGAATATGATCATGAATATGAGCAGCAGCCACGCAGAGAGGCGGTTGATCTTGACGAGGAGCCGTCCGGCCTTCAAGCAAATTTCACCTGCATAGCCTGATGAGACTGCATATTTATTAATTCATGGGATTGGCCAACAAATTCCATTGATGGGCCTGGGATGAAAAGCTTATTTAGTAGAAGGTAAGACAGAGGGCTGTTGTAGGCAAATGACGAAAAGCCTATCGCTTAAAAGTGGAGATATCGGAGGCTTGAATTTGAATAAGAAAAACACCATCCTTTCCATGCTGCTTGTGCTTGCATTCCTTATGTTTACCGGCCTGTCCCTGGGGCAGGGCGGCAATGAGACCGGGGGTGCTCCAGTTGCCCCGGCAAATGCGTCCCAGTCAAATGAGACCGGCGCGCCTGGGCAGGGTGCCCTTAATCTCAACTACATATGGTCCTTTTCCAATATTGAAGCCGGTCCCGTGACCATGCTCATCAACCAGGAAGGCTCAGACCTCTTCGGCCAGGCAAAATATGAGCCCGATTCCGGCACGGCCTGGAATGCCGATGTGATCGGCTCGCTTGCCGGGGATAAAGTGGAGCTGACCATGACCGCCCAGAAGGGCACGGAGCTATTCACCACCAAGATGACCGGCACCTATGCCAGCGACACCATCACCGGCAACTGGACCCAGATCAGCGGGGGAAAGAAGGTGGGCTCCGGCGCATTCATGGCCATGTGGGTCAGCCCGGACACCGCCAGCTACACGCCTGTGGTAATTAAGGATACAGTAGCCGCTACGCCGCAAATGGAAAACTCGAATGCAGCATCAATCCCAAATTCCATCGTAATAACTGAATCATCCCTCCAGCCAAATGCCATGACGATTGCTGCAGGGACCACAGTAACATGGATAAACAGTGGCTCCAACGACCAACAAGTTGCTGCCTCAAATGGCGAGTTTGATTCTGGGAAAATTGCACCAAATGGACAGTATCAATATACTTTCTCGAAAGCTGGAACCTACGATTACTATTCAAAGACAAACTCGGGAATAACAGGAGAAATCATTGTAACGGACAACTCCAAGTCTAGGTTCGTGGACGTCCGGCAGTACAAGGATAAGATCGGCCCCGGCGGCGACCTGAGCGGCATTCCACCCGGCATGGGCGGTGCTGGCCTGAACTAGAGCGGCTCGGGATCATCTGAACATATTTTTTTTCTTTGTCTCGGTGTCTCTCTCGCCTCTGTGGTTGTCCGGGTCGACAATTA
>DAOPZB010000163.1:0-3964 GCA_035353195.1 Methanothrix sp.
TTTCCCATGCCACATTGATGGGTATATAAAGTCAAAGGTTTCGGGACTACACACATAATCGAGCATAAATTCGCCAAAGAGGCCGGATAGTCGGCGATAATGGATCTGCATAATGATTTCCTTTCGCAGTGCTCTGATTGTCGCAGTCTGCTCTGTTCTGGGATCGGTCACCCTGAGCATCCTTCTCGCCGGGCACGCCGAGCTTCAGACGGCGGCCGGCGACGGGCTTGCGGTGCTGGTCGACCTGCTGGCGGCGCTGGCTCTGTTCTACGCCGCGCGAAGATCCGCCATGCTCGGCAGGAGCGTTGCCCTGGCCTGGACGGTTCTGGCCCTGGGGCAGCTTACTCATACCGTGGGCGATATCCTGTGGAGCATAACTGAGATCGTATATCATCAAGCGCCCTTTCCCTCTGCCGCAGACGGCTGGTTCATTGCCCAGTATCCCGTCTTCGCGCTGGGCATCCTCCTCCTGCCCAGAACGCCTCTCACATCCGGCGAGAAGCTCAAAGTGCTGCTGGACATGGGGGTTGTGACCATTGCCTCGGTCATGCTCTTCTGGTTCCTGTTGATAGAGCCCATCATACAATCCACAGCGGGATCCGATGCCTATACCCTAACCCTCACCGTAGCCTATCCGGTCATGGATCTTTTGCTTTTATTCGCTGTGATAGAACTATTGTTTCGGAGAATCAGTGGCATTCAGTCGGCCCCAATAATGATCTTTGCCGGGGGAACGGCGGTGATGATACTGACCGATCTGGTCTTCTTCAGCCAGTCGCTCTTGAATACATATGATTCGGGAGGCCTTCTGGACACCGGCTGGATTGCCGCTTATTCGATGGTCGGACTGGCCGGGGTGATGCAGGCCGATTTAGCCCGGAGGGATTCGTCCGGCCAGAGGTGGGCCCAGGCCCAGGCGCAGCCGCTATTTCACGGTGCTGCCAGGTCCATTTCCCAGGCGAGCCGGGATAGCTTGAGCCTGCAATTTACCTGGCCTTATTATCTGCCTTATGTCGGAGCTGCTGCTGCATACGTCCTGCTGCAGCAAAGCTATGATCACTTCCCCGCCCAGAGCATTTCGTTCATCTCGTGGGGCGTGGGAGGTATAATCGGCCTGATCATCATCCGCCAGATCGTCGCCCTGCATGAGAACCAGAGCCTTTACCGGGAGGCAAAGCAGGCTGAAGAAGAGGTGAGAAGGCTCAACAGCGAGCTGGAGATGCGGGTGCTGGAACGCACCTCGGAGCTTGAGCAGGCCAACAGAGAGCTGCAGAGTGAGATCCAGGACCGCAAACGAATTGAAGAGGACCTGATGGCTGCCAAGCAGGCTGCAGAGGAGGCGTCGAGAGTTAAAACCGAATTTTTGGCCAATATGAGCCACGAACTGAGGACGCCGCTGAATGCAGTGGTGGGCATGACAGGGCTGCTCCTCCGGACGAAATTGGATTCGGAGCAGCGGGACTGTGCCCGGACCATCGGGAGCAGCAGCAGTGCTCTGCTCTCAATTATCAATGACATTCTGGACTATTCCAGGATCGATACCGGCAAGATGAAGATCTCCCTGGAGTCCTTTGACCTGAGACGGTGCATGGAGGATGCGCTTGACCAGGTGATATCCGCATCAGACGCCCGGCAGAAGGGATTGGAGGTCAAGCTATCCCTGGAGAAAAGTGCTCCCCAAGCGATCGTGGCCGACCGGGAAAAGCTGCGGCAGGTCCTGGTAAACCTGCTCAGCAATGCCGTAAAATTCACAAAGGCCGGCAGAATAGAACTGTCCGCCTCCGGCAGAGGGCTGAAAGCCCCCATCCATCAGATACTCTTTGCCGTTAAGGATAGCGGAATTGGAATTCCTCCGGACAAGATGGACCGGCTCTTCCAGTCCTTTTCTCAGGTGGACTCCTCGATCACCCGCCGGTATGGAGGAACCGGCCTGGGACTGGCCATAAGCAAAAGGCTGGTCGAACTGATGGGCGGCAGGATCTGGGTGCAATTCCAGCCGGGAGCAGGCTCGACCTTTTTCTTTGAAATACCGGCGGAGGAGGCGTGGCTCTCTTCTGAGGGGGAGGCGGGCGAGGATGAGGAGGACGGCAGCCGGGATGAAGGGAACAAGTCGGGAGATGGGCGGGGAGACAAGCTGGGAAATGGTACGGCAAAGGAGCCGCAGAAAGACCGAAAACCAAGTTTGAGCATATTGATCGCTGAAGACAATCTCATCAATCAGATGGTGATGCTCAGGATGCTCAAAAAGATGGGCTATTCGGCAGATGTAGCCGGCAATGGCAAGGAGGTCTTGCAGGCATTGCAGCGCCGATTTTACCAGTTGATTCTCATGGACGTGCAGATGCCGGAGATGGACGGCCTTCAGGCAGCCAGAGCCATCAGAAACCTTTCAACTCCTGCGCCCCAGCCGAAGATAATTGCGGTTACTGCTCATGCTCTGGAGGGAGACCGGGAGCAGTGCCTGGCGGCGGGCATGGACGGCTACATAAGCAAGCCCGTGAAGTGGGAGGATCTGCAATCGATATTGAGATCCTTCGAGCAGGGATCGGATAGCCAGAGCCGGGACTCTCCCGACGATTCGAGCAAATAACGAAGCGCAGCAGAGATGAATGACGTTAAAGAAAATTATTTCTATTCATCTAGATAAAATAAAATGTGAGTAAACTATGACCGAGGATGTAGTCGGACAAAGATATGATCCCGATAAGAACCAGCTTCCTTACGGTGGCGCCGTGGATATCGATGGAAGGATTGTTTGGGCTGTGACTAAAGAACAAGCCCTCGAAACCAGGGAACGAATCAAGAAAGCGTTCCATAAAAAATAAAATATGTAGCTCTTGACCTTTTATACCGACCCAGTCGACGTTGCCATGCGCCCCAGGAGAAGACGGCTCTCCAGAAGCGCTATCTCTGCTACCGACCGCCAGTCTCTGTGTCTCTGTGGTTGGCCAGCCAACAGTTAAGCCTAATGCTACTGAGCAAAACCACAGAGGCACAGAGGCACAGAGATGAGAATAAACCTGAAAGACAGAGCAACTCAGTTTAGCCACAGGAAATAGCGAAGAAATGGGCTACGCCGGCTCACGAAAGGACGCCGGAGAGGCGGTGGGGCAGAGCGGAGACAGCGGAGTCGACGGAATCATAATGTTCAAAGATGTTAGAGGCGAGCTACAAAGCAATGATGCAACCAACGTTCTGCGGTTTCAGTTCATCCCGAAATAGTGTTATGAAGAATTATGAAATGTTATGCGTCAATATGATATGAACAATTATGATGAATTCTCAAAAATAGATAAGTAATGGGGCCGCCAGTATTCTTTCTGGTGAATTGGATATGAATGCCAGATACTGGACTGCCTGGGAGAGATACCTGCCCAATGCCGCCGCCGGGACGAGAAAGGGCACCGCCGGCCTGTGCCTGAAGCCCTGGGATCAGATTCTGCCGGAAGAGGGGATCGAAGAGAGGATGAGCATGGCTGAGCCGCTCTGGAGGACGTGGGAGACGAGGCCGGGGGCGGAGGCTGTGGGGGCTATTGCAGCCAGCCGGGCAGGGCTGATTAAAGTCAGGGTTTAAACACACAATTTTTTTCCTTCATGCTATTTTTTCAATTCCAATCAGGACTTCCTGTCACCTATCATAAGAAAATGACATCCGTTTTTTTTGTGCGTCCTTTGTGAGCTTTGTGCTCTTTGTGGTGAAAGTCCGTAGACCATTGTGCTGGCCATGCAAACGCTTCCACCACAAAGCACAAAGCCACAAAGACGCACAAAGAACGAAAAGCTCATTTTCATATGAATGGTGACTTAAAGTCATGATCGTTTCTCTGTGGTGGCGGTTCGTTGTTTTCGCCGACTCAATTTTGACCCCCCTATTTAAGGAAACGCCGATTCGTTTTTGACCCCCCCCCAAAAAAAGGAAAGCCTTTCCTCTCTAAGTATTCCGAGAGGTGGGCACTGAGGTGAA
>DAOPZB010000164.1:0-3944 GCA_035353195.1 Methanothrix sp.
GGAGACTCCACTCCCAAGTTCCTACGCGACCTGATCGCCGGCCGGCCGGTCTTCTCTCACCCCTCCCGGCCCGGCGGATTTCGGCTGCGCTATGGCCGGGCCAGGAACACCGGTCTGGCAGCCGCCGGCATCAACCCGGCCACCATGCTGCTTTTGGGGGAGTTCATGGCCGCCGGAACCCAGATCAAGGTTGAGCAGCCGGGAAAGGCAGCGGCTGTCTCTCCGGTCAGCTCCATTGAGGGGCCGACGGTGCGGCTTCTCAGCGGCGACGTGGTCCGCTTCGACTCCGACCGGGACATCCTGGAATGGATGCCTGCAACCTGCAAGGACCCCAAGACCATTCAGGCGGCATTGAAAGCCCATGTCTCCAAGATACTGGACCTGGGCGAGATTCTGATCAGCTTCGGCGAGTTTCTGGAGAACAACCGGCCTCTTGCGCCCGCCTCCTATGTCTTCGAGTGGTGGGCGGAGGAGCTGGCGCGTGCCGGGGGCGACCCATCCGGCAAGGAACGCATCAGCGGCGAGGAGGCCATTGCCCTCAGCCGCAAATTTGGGGTGCCCCTGCATCCCGCTCACACTTACCTGTGGCATGACATCTCCCTGGAGGAGTACGAGCGCCTTTCCGCCCTGGCCATGGAGGAGGGGCGGCTGGAGGAGCAGACGGGACGCCTCGGTCTCCCCCTGTCAGCCAAAGAGACGCTGGAGACTCTTCTCGTGCTGCATAAAGTGCGGGGGGGCAGGATCATCATCGAGGATCCCCTTCCCCTGCTGCTCTGCCTGGGGCTGGAGCCCGACGAAGCTGAAAACGGACGGCTGAAAATCTCTCCCCAAGCAGAGGATGCCGGGATGAGGCAATCGAAAGAGGGTGGCGAAAAGATCGGACAGACGGACGCATCCGACGCCTCCGGCACAGTAGCCGATTCCGCCTTGGAGATGGCGAACCGGCGCTCCGGCCTGCTCGTATCCGCCCGGGCGCCCACCCGCATCGGAGCGCGCATGGGCCGACCGGAGAAGTCGGACGTCAGGCTGATGCGCCCTCCGCCCCATGTGCTCTTTCCAGCGGGCGAGGAGGGGGGCAAGTCCCGGTCCATTCTGGAGGCTGCCAGGCACTCCACCAATAACAGCACCGGTCTCAATAGCACCGGCATCATCCATGTCGAAATCGAGCGGCGGGTCTGCCGGAAGTGCGGCAGAGAGGGCTTTGCCTTCCGGTGCGAATGCGGCGGCTTCACGGAGAAGAAGAGGGTCTGCCCCAAGTGCCATGTTCCCGCCCGGGAAAAGTGCCCCAAGTGCGGAGAGGCGACCACTGCCGCCGACAAGATGCAGATCGATGTCAAAAAGCTCTACCACCAGGCATTGGAGAATTTAGGAGAGCGGGAGCCCGAGTCCCTCAAAGGCGTTCTCGGCCTGTCATCCAGGGACAAAACGCCTGAGCCTCTGGAGAAGGGCATCCTCCGGGCCAAGCATGCCGTGAACATATTCAAGGACGGCACCGTGCGCTACGACCTGACCGATCTGCCCCTCACCCACTTTCGGCCTGATGAGATCGGGACGTCCATTGAGAAGCTGCACGAGATGGGCTACACCGAGGACATGCATGGCCTGCCCCTGTTGGAGGCGGACCAGGTCTGCGAGCTATTGGTGCAGGACATCATCCTGGCAAAAGACGCCGGAGACTACCTTCTCAGGGTAGCTCAATTCATGGACGAGCTGCTCGTCAAGTTCTACGGCCTGGAGCCCTACTACAACGCCAAAAGCCCTGCGGACCTGATTGGCAGGCTCATGGTGGGCCTGGCCCCGCACACATCGGCTGGGGTGCTCTGCCGGCTGATAGGCTACAGTCCGGCCTCGGCGGGCTTTGGCCACCCCTTCTTTCACGCTGCCAAAAGGCGCAACTGCGACGGCGACGAGGACTGCGTGATGCTGCTCATGGATGCCCTCATCAACTTCTCCATGTCTTACCTGCCTGAGAAGCGGGGAGGAAAGATGGATGCCTGTCTGGTCATGACCACCCTCCTAAATCCGGCAGAGGTGGACAAAGAGGCCCATAACCTGGATCTGACCCATGTCTATCCCCTGGAGTTCTATCAGGCAACTCTGAGGAAAGCCAACCCCAAGGACCTGGAAAGCAAATTCGACCTGGTGTCCAAGCGGCTGGGTTCAGACGGCCAGTACTGCGGCTTCAACTTCAGCCATGCCACCACGGACATCGCCGCCGGCCCCAAGAACAGCGCCTACAAGACCCTGGAGACCATGGTAGACAAGATGGATGCCCAACTGGAGCTGGCCCGCATGATCCGGGCGGTGGACGAGCAGGACGTGGCCGAGCGGGTGATCAACTCCCATTTTCTGCCCGATCTCATCGGCAACCTACATGCCTTCTCCAAGCAGAAGGTGCGCTGCGTCAAGTGCGGAGCCAAATTCAGGAGGCCTCCCCTGAAAGAGACCTGCCCCAAGTGCGGAGGGAGGATAATTCTCACGGTGCACGAGGGCAGCGTCCGAAAGTATCTGGACGTCTCCATAAAGGTGGCCGAGGAGTACGGGGTGAGCCCTTACACCAAGCAGAGGCTGCAGCTTCTCAAGATCGAAATTGACTCCCTCTTCAAGAACGACAGAGCCAGGCAGACGGGGCTAGCTGATTTCATGTAAAATGATTTGGCTCTTCGCTATTTCCTGTGGATTATGGACACAAGAATGAATATCCTTATATTTAGAGGCTACCGATCTTATTACAAAAGAGATCGTTTATGAGCTTAGATGATTTGCTGAAGTCCAAGCGCCAGGAAATCCTGGCCATAGCTGCAAAGCACGGTGCCTTCAATGTCCGCATCTTCGGATCCGCAGCTCGAGGGCAAGCCAGGGAAAATAGCGACATCGACATACTGGTTGATATGGAGCACGGGCGAAGTTTGCTCGATCACATTGCCCTAATGCAGGACCTGGAAGATCTCTTGCAGCGAAAAGTGGATGTGGTGAGCGAAAGAGCATTGCACTGGTACATCAGAGAAAGCGTGCTCTCTGAGGCTATGCCTCTATGAAAGATGATCGGCTTTATCTGATTCATGTTAAGGAGTGCATCCAGCGCATTGATTCCTACGCATCTGAAGGCAGGGACGTCTTTTTAAGATCCGCAATGGTACAGGATGCGATAATCCGAAATTTTGAGATTATCGGAGAAGCTGTAAAGCATCTCTCACCTGATCTCAAACAGTCATATCCCGAAATTCAATGGAGAGGGCTGGCGGGATTCAGAGATGTATTGATCCATAATTATATGGGAGTTGATCTTCTCGAAGTTTGGAACGTCGTCGAAAATGAGCTTCCGCAGATCAAGAGAAACATCGAGGATATTTTAATCAAGCAATCCAAAGATCTTAAATGATGGTTCATCAATCTTCCAGCATGGGTCTTTGGGGCAGAGATCTGCCCATTCTGCCATTTGCGGATGCTGAGAATGCTATTGATGAATTGGGATCAGAGTCTTGCCGAAGTTAGTGACCAGGTACTCCACATGCGGTGGAACCTCTGCATATAACTATTCTGACTGTATCCCCATTATATTAATACAATCAAAGCGTCTATCTTCTCAAAATTGGATTCGAGGCAATGATATCATGGACAAGGTTAAGATCGCAGACAATTTTTTCATACCAATGCCTGTAGTGCTGATGGGGACACAGGTCTCGGGGAAAGCCAATTTCATGGCAGTCGGCTGGTGCTCGCGTGCAAACTCGGCTCCGCCCATGATTCTCTGTGGAATCGGCAATCACCATTATACTCCAAAGGGGATAAATGAGACAGGGACATTCTCTATCAACCTCCCCTCCTCAGACCTGCTGGAGAAGGTTGACTACTGCGGGATAGTCTCTGGCGAGAAGTCGGACAAGTCGGCAATCTTTGATGTCTTCTATGGCTCTTTAAAGACAGCACCCATGATCAGGGAG
>DAOPZB010000165.1:0-3929 GCA_035353195.1 Methanothrix sp.
AGCTGGGCCGCTTCGACAAGTACGAGCCCATCGCCCCCCAGATCAACCTCACCCCGGCCCTCATGTCCCGCTTCGACCTGATATTCGTCCTGACCGACGATCCGGACAGCAAGAGGGATTCGGCCATCGCCCAGCACATACTGAAGAGCAACTACGCCGGAGAGCTTTCCACCCAGATCGAATGGAACCCGGATATCACCCAGGAGGACATCGAAAACGCCCTGGAGGTGATCAAGCCGGCCATAGACCCGGAGCTATTGCGAAAGTATGTGGCCTATGCCCGAAAGAACATCTTCCCCACTCTGACCGATGAGGCCAAAGAGTACTTCCTCAATTATTATGTGAGCCTTCGAAGCCAGGGCCAGGACAGCAACAAGCCAGTGCCCGTCACCGCCCGGCAACTGGAGGCACTGATACGCCTGGGCGAGGCCTGCGCCCGGCTGCGCCTCTCCTCCAAAGTCACCCTGGAGGACGCCCGGCGCGTGGTCAAGATCCTGGAGGCGTGCCTGCGCAAGGTGGGCGTCGACCCGGAGACAGGCTTTTTGGATGCCGACATCATCGCCTCAGGCACCACCAAAAGCACCAGAGACAGGACCAAATCGGTGATGGACATCATCCGCGATATCAGCCGTGAGCAGCAGGGGCCTGCCCCCAAGGACGCCGTGCTGGACCGGGCGGAGGAGTTGGGCATAGAAAGGTCTAAAGCAGAGGAGATCATCGACCGGATGAGAAGAGACGGAGATTTATTCGAGCCCAGGCAGGGAATGCTCAAGCTGCCCTAGCCCAAAAGATTGATTGCCATGTGATTGCTATGAACGATATACCCCAAGCATCAAAGAGAGAAGATGCCGATGACGGTGAGATGTACCTCAAGAGCTATCAGCAAGGCAGAGAAGTGCTGGTAGCCGTCTGCGACTGCGCGGTTTTAGGAAAGAAATTCACGGAAGGCCGCTTAAAGATTGAAGTCGATCCGGAATTCTTCGGAGGAGAGAAGGCCTCCTGCGCCGAAGTTGAGGCTGCCCTGGCGTCCGCCACCATGGCCAACTTCGTAGGCAGCAAGACAATTGAGCATGCCATCTCCCTGGGCTATGTGGAGAGGGATAATGTGCTGTCCTTGCAGGGCGTGCCCTATGCTCAAATGGTTCGAATGTGAGATGCCAATGACACCAACAAATGATGAATTTTTGAATGCAGGAGCGAACTGATGCAGGCCGTCTGCCCCAGATGCGGCCTGCCCTCGGAAGGAGGACTGTGCAAGAGTTGCACCCAGGACACCACAAAGATGTTCAGTTGCCCGGACCAGGCGGAGGTGGTGATCTGCTCGGTCTGCGGCTCGCAGCAGGCCAAGGGCAAATGGCTGCTCCCGGAGGACTGCAATATAGAAGAGATGGCAGCCTCCGCCGCCGCAGATGCCGTCTGGCTGCATCAGGAGCTGGGAGAGCCCAATATTGAGGTGGAGCTGAAGAAGGTGGGGGCCACCCGCTACCTGGCAATGATCGACATCTCCGGCATCTTCCAGGGCCGGCAAATCTCCGAACAATGCCGGATCGCCGTGAGGATCAAAATGATCGCCTGCGATCGCTGCAGCCGCATAGCCGGAAAGTACTTCGAGTCCACGGTGCAACTGCGGGGAAATGCCGTACGCCCCATCTCCGCCCGGGAGATGGAGGAGGCCAAGAAGACGGCCCGGGACATGGCCGACTCCGGCTACCGGGGCGGAGAGATGCTCTCCTTCATCCAGGAGATGAAAGAGGTCAAAGGCGGCCTGGACATCATCCTCGGCTCAACTCAACTGGGCCGGCGCATGGCCAGGGCATTTCAGGAGCGCTTCGGAGGAAGGCTGCTGGAGACGGCCAAGCTGGTGGGCAAAAAAGACAACCGTGACGTCTTCCGCTCCACACTGCTGGTCAGATTCCCCAGGCTGAAGCGGGGAGACATCATCTCCTTCCGGGGATCCCTCTTCTATGTCTCCGGCTTTGACGGCAAAACCACCCTCATCACCTCCCTGAGGGAGGGCCGCCGCACCTCCATGAGCGAGGAGAGCTCTGAGGCGGTGCCCATCCTGGGAAACAGAGCAGATGCGCTGACGGCGACGGTGATCTCCGTGGACGAGGACGTTTTGGAGATCATGGACCCTGAGACATTTCGTTCCGCTCTCGCGGCTCGCCCCAGGGCTCTGGAGGTCAGGCCAGGAGAAGATGTGACGGTTGTAAGAACGGCGGACGGATTTGTGGTATTGTAGAAATTTATATATATTTTGGAAAAGTCTGATAT
Organism: Methanothrix sp.; assembly: GCA_035353195.1. Taxonomy (GTDB): domain Archaea; phylum Halobacteriota; class Methanosarcinia; order Methanotrichales; family Methanotrichaceae; genus Methanothrix. The sequence goes on from DAOPZB010000165.1 coordinate 2,275, forward strand.
GGAGATACCTACCACAAAGTTCTTAAACTAGTTTCATACAATTTTAAATGGTAGAAGCAGCATTGAAGCTTCCCAATCACATGATAATTAAGCCCTTAATTGATGTCGTGATAGCAATTCAGGGCGATGAAATAGTTGGATGAAACTCATATTCACCATCATTCACAGCTCACTGCCTGTTTGTAGAAGGGCATGGTCGAAATTCCAGGAAGGGTCGCGAACTGGCCTGCCGTGGTCAGAGTTAGCTTTGGCTCTTTGAAGATGGGTTTGACTTTTATCTAACTATTTTAAAATAAGAGGTGTCTTATATGCAAAATGTTGATACAACTAAATATGTCATTTATGCGGATATAACGGCGGAAGGGATAGTGGAGCGACCGGACGTGGTCGGAGCCATCTTCGGCCAGACGGAGGGCCTGCTGGGATCCGACCTGGACCTCAGAGATCTCCAAAAAACAGGAAGACTGGGCAGGATCGACGTCCAGATCACATCCACCGGAGGAAAGTCGAGCGGCACCATCTCCATTCCCTCCAGCTTCGACAAGGTGGAGACGGCCATCCTGGCCGCCGCCCTGGAGACGATCGACCGGGTCGGGCCATGCATAGCCCGCATCGCCGTAAACCGCATCGAAGATGTGCGCGCCTCCAAGAGAAAGTACGTCATAGAACGGGCCAAGCGCATCCTGGTGGAGATGTTCGACGAGAACATCCTGGAGACCGAGGAGATCACCGAGGAGATCAAGCAGTCCGTGCGGGTGGAGGAGATAACCCACCTGGGCAAGGACAGCCTGCCCGCCGGACCAAATGTCCTGGACTCGGATGCCATTTTGGTTGTGGAGGGCCGGGCGGATGTGCTCAATCTGCTCAAGTACGGCATCAAGAACGCCGTGGCCGTGGGCGGGACCAATGTGCCTCCCACCATCCCCGACCTGTGCGCCAAGAAAGTCGTGACCGCCTTCACCGATGGCGACAGGGGCGGAGAGCTGATCATAAAAGAGCTTCTCCAGGTCGCCGACATCGACTTTGTGGCCAGGGCTCCGGAGGGCAAATCGGTTGAGGACATGACCCAAAAGGAGATAGTCCGGGCGCTGCGCCAGAAGATCCCCGTGGAACAGGTGCTCGACCAGTACAAGATCAAGAACCAACCCAAGAAGAGACGGGAGATCACCACCAAGAGAAAGAGCCTCATCCGGGAGAAGCCCTTCTGCGTGAGAAACATCGCCGAAAGGGCGGAGGCCATCGCCCCACGCCGGGTGGTGCCCCGCGAGGTCCAGCCCAAAGCCGTGCAGATTGTGCAGGAGGTGGCGGCTGCCGCGCCCCCTGCGCCCCAGCCTGTCCCGGAACCGCAGCCCGAGCCGGAGAGAGAGTGGTTCAGGCATCACGTGGATGAGCTGGACGGGACCCTCTCCGCCCGGATAATGGACAGGAACCAGAATGTACTGAAGGAGGTCGCCGTCAGGGACCTGGCCAGAGAGCTGAAAGAAGGCAACGGGGACGCCAACGGTGTGATCTTCGATGGAGTGGTGACTCAGCGCATCCTGGACATCGCCGCCGAGAAGGGGCTGGAGTATCTCATAGGTGCCAAGATGGGAAATATCGCTAAGAGCCCATCGTGCGTCAAAGTTCTCACCAAAGAGGCGTAGATATTTGCGCCT
>DAOPZB010000166.1:0-3900 GCA_035353195.1 Methanothrix sp.
TTATTCTCATCTCTGTGCCTCTGTGGTTTTGTTCAGTAGCATTAGGCTTAATTGTCGGCCTGGCCAACCACAGAGGCGCAGAGACAAAGAGCCACTTCACCACCCACAGGAAGGAGCGAGGAGCCCATTTTTATACCACATAGAAGAGCCGAAAAAAGAGAACAGGGACCTAAAGGCCGAGCCTGGCGAACTCTTTGGCCCAGTAGGTTATGATCATATCTGCTCCCGCCCTCTTGATGCAGGTCAAAGCCTCCAGGAATGCCGCCCGTTCGTCCAGCCAACCGTTTTTCGCCGCGGCGGCGATCATGGAGTACTCGCCGGATACCTGATAGGCGGCGGTGGGCATGCCGAAGACATCCTTTACAGAGCGCAGGATGTCCAGATAGGGCATGGCCGGCTTGACCATCACCATATCTGCCCCCTCTTCGATGTCCATCTGCACCTCCCACATGGCCTCAGCGGCATTGGCGGGGTCCATCTGGTATCCTTTGCGGTCGCCCCAGGCATAGCCCGACTCTGCCGCCTCCCGGAAGGGGCCGTAGAAGGTGGAGGCATATTTGGCGGCATAGGAGAGGATGGGTGTGTCTATGTACCCCTCCACATCCAGGGAGGCGCGAATGGCCTGGACCATGTGGTCCATCATGCCGCTGGGAGCCACGATATCTGCTCCCGCCTGGGCGTGGCTGGCGGCCGTCTCTCCCAGAAGGGGCAGAGTCTCGTCGTTGAGCACCTTTTCCCCCCTGATCAGGCCGCAGTGGCCGTGAGAGGTGTACTCGCAGAGGCACAGGTCGGTTATCACCACCAGGCCGGTGGTCTCTTTGACGGCCCGCACCGCTTTTTGGATGACGCCCTGGGGGTCGTAGGCCCCCGATCCCATCTCATCCTTGATGGCTGGCAGGCCGAAGAGCAGCACCGCCGGGACACCCAGGTCCTCCAGGGCGGCGGCCTCGCCGGGCAGGCTCTCCAGGCTCTGCCGAAACTGGCCGGGCATGGAGGATATGGCCTGGGGCTCACGAGCCCTCTCGTCTACAAATATGGGCTGAATCAAGTTAGCAGAGGAGAGGGCCGTCTCCCTTACCATATCCCGGATCTTGGGGGCTCGTAGCCGCCTCATCCTCCTCATGTCCTGTCCTCCAGATCAAATAGCTGGCTGACTACCTCAAGCATCTCTCTGTCTCCTCTCTCTGCTGCGCTCTTCAGTGCCTTGGTGGGCCCGGAGAACAGCTTATTCACAATGGAATGGCTCATATCCCGCAGTACCTGCTGCTCGATCTCGCCCAGGGTATGCCGGGCGGAGAGCTTGTTCATAGCCCGCTTCACCTCATTGTCCTTGACGGCCTCCGCCTGGGAGTAAAGACGGGCCAGCAGCTCTTCGGCCTGCTTTCTCTTGTATTTGGCCTGGAGGAGGGCTATCTCCTCGGCGATGATCCCCTCCACACGCTCCACCTCCGCCATCCTCTGCCGCAGGTTTTCGCTGCTGATGTTCTTGAGGCTGTCGATATTGTGCAGCTCCACTCCGGGCACCTCTGCCGCCGCCTCGTCCACGTCCCGGGGATTGGCGATGTCGATGATGAGAAGCTTGTCCTCCCTGCCCTGCATGGCCTTCTCGATATCATCTTTGAGCAGGATGTAATGGGGAGCCGACGTAGCGCTGATGACCACATTGGCCGTCTTCAGCCGGCCTTTCATCTCCTCGAAGGGCAGGGCCTCGGCACCCAGGCAGTCGGCCAGACAGAGGGCGGAGCTGAAGGTGCGGTTGGTCACAGCCAGTGAGGCTATGGGCCGGGCCATGAGGGCCCGCGATATCAGCTCGCCGGTGTCGCCCGCTCCGATCACCAGGACTGTGGCTCCCGTCAGGTCTCCCAGGATCTCCTCTGCCAGGTCCACCGCCGCCGAGCCCACGGAGACCGACCTCTCATTGATGCGGGTCTCCTTTCGGACCCTCTTTCCCACGGCAATGGCCTTCTTGAAGGCGGTATCCAGCATCCATCCCGTCGTTCCCGCACTGGCGGCCATGGCCACCAGCTCCTTCATCTGCCCCAGGATCTGATCCTCGCCCAGGATCATGGACTCCAGGCCCGCTGCCAGGCGCAGGAGGTGAAGAAGGGATTCGTCGTGATCATGAAAATCGATTATTCGGGAGGAGATGCGCGCCTTTTTGGCCAGGTCGAAGAGGACCTTTTCGCCCCTGTTGCTGACGACATAGATCTCGACGCGATTGCAGGTCTTGAGCACGGCGCACTCCTCCACCCGATCATGCGAGGCCACCCAGCGAAGAAGCGTCTCCACATCGCCATGCCAGGCCTTCTCGATTTCGTCAATGGAGGCCTTCCTGTGCGTCACCAGCATCGAGGCTATCTCGCTCATCCAATCCAGCATGTGAGCGGGCTCTCATATAGGCCTTTTCGTAGGATACGGAAAGAAGCCTCCAAACCTGCTCATCCTCCAGAATGCGGCGGATGATGGCCGCCCGCTCCCTCTGACTGCTGATGAGCTGCCTGTTTTCCCGGCGGATCTGAGAGAGCAGCCGGGCCATAAGCACGTAGCTGTCCGGCAGGGCCTCCTCCAGATGGCGACGCAGGTACCTGGTAAAGCCCGGAACCTCAGTGGTTAAGGCAATGGCAATTGAGCCCTTGCGGATGATGGAGGGGACCACCACATCGCCCACGCCCTCCACCCGATTGATCAGTACGCCCTCCCTCTCGCATACCTCTTCGATCGCGGCATTGAGCCCTGAGTCGCTGGTAGCGGGAATGGCGATGAATGCCCCCCGGACAAATCGGGACAGTTCGGCAGAAGCCGTGCGGGACAGGTTGCAACGGATCAGCTCCAGCCTGCGGCTGGGCTCGCCCGCCATCTCCAGCAGGCCGGAGGAGAAATCGCGAGAGATGACCCTCACCGGAGCATAGAGGGAAAACAGCCCGGCTTTGCGCTCGCTCACGCTGCCGCCTCCGAAGATCACCACCGGCCTGTCCTTTAAGTCCAGAAAGAGGGGCAGATGAGAAGAGCCGGATTCTGGCGGCGCGGCACAGGATTTCTCTGGGTCGGACATATGCGATTACACCTCATATCCGGGCAGATGTCTTCTTGTACTCCCGCACGCTGAAGAGCACCCGATACTCCCTGATGCCCGACTGCCGGGAGAGCCGCTCGGCAATTCTCAGGCACTCTTCCCGGTTTTTGGAGTGGACCATGGTGTAGAGGTTGTAGGGCCAGTCAGGAGTAGCAGCCCTCTCGTAGCAGTGAGTGACCTCCTCGGCGGCGGCGAACAGCTCGCCTGCCCTCTCCAGGGACTGCTCATCGGCCTTCCAGGCAATCATGGCATTGGCCACAATACCCAGGGCCCGATGGCCGATGGTGGCGGCAAAGCGGCGCACAATTCCATCTGCCTGCATGGCCAGGAGCCGGTCTATGACCTCCTGTTCGGTGATGTTCAGCGCCTCGGCCATCTTCCGGTAGGGTCGAGCCGTCAGAGCCACGCCGTCCTGGGCCAGCTTGAGAAGCTCATAGTCCTTTTCGTCCATCATTGCCACCCCCAGGCATCGCGGAAGGGATAGCGGTCCCTGCCCCCTCCGGCAATTGGCCGCGGCTCGACTCCGGGATTGGCGGACGCCGCAAAGTCGCTCCAGTAATTGCCGCCCATGTCAGAGCCGCCGTCCCAGCGGTTGTCGCCGTTGTCTGCGGCATTTTGCAGGCCGTTATTCGCGAAGACGTTGTGATATATCAGATTGTCCGAGCAGTCCACCAGATTGGCTCCGGCCAGGCCGTTATCGTAGATGTTGTTCTCAGTGATGTTGCCAGCCCGGCTGAGGCTCATGCGCAGGCCAAAGCGGCTGTTTTCGCCCAGCAGATTGGACTGTAAGTGAAAGAGCCGGCAGGACTGGATGTAGATGCCCTGGG
>DAOPZB010000167.1:0-3858 GCA_035353195.1 Methanothrix sp.
TCCGAGCATCAATAAGGCCAGCGCAGGCGGTCTCAAACAATGCCTTCTCATAGATCCCCATACTTTTGATTCTTAATTATATCCTCATAACATTTTAACTTTCTGGTGAGATTCTAGCGGCCTCCTACTTTGATTTCTTCATCGCCGCCATAGCCGCCGCCAGCATTATAGGACCGTCGAAGCTGCCCCGCGCCCGGCTGGAGTCTATGAAGATTTTGTCCATCATCACCGGAGCGCCGTAGGAATCGGCTCCGCATAGTAAGAGCAGCGTGCGAAAGATCAGATTTCCCGACACTCCCTCCGGAGCGATGACGATATCGTCTCCCCGGCAGCCTTCAATCAAAATTCCCCTGTGACTGGCGGAAACACCGGCGCTGCGGGCCTTCTCTGCGATCTCCTCCCCCTCGGCGAGACTGACGTCCACCCGCCGGCAGCGGCCCACGTCCTCCATGCGCCCCCCGGAGAGCACCGCCGCCCGGGGGGTAACGCCCAGCCTCTGCAAAAATTCCGCCCCGCCGAGGAGAAGCTGCAGTCGGTCCGCCGCCGTCTCTCCCTCATCGATTCCCACCGGGCCCAATAGAAATGCCCAGCCGCCCACCTCCAGCAGAGCCAGCCGGCGCACTCGCACAGAAAACCGATCGGCCAGGGCGCGCATGGTCCTGCCGGCGGGCAGGCTCCCCCGAACTGCTCCGTCCACCTCGTCCTCCGCCAGGAGGCGCACCAGCTCCGTCCAGGGCTCCTCCGCCGGATGGCATTCAAATCCCGGACAAGAGAGACCCTCCAAAAGCCTCTCGCACCCCGTCTCGCCCACCAGTACCAGGTCTGCATACCTTCGGGCCGATTGCAGGGAGGCAATCAGACCGCCATCGGCATTCCAGATTCCTATGCCGATCCGCGCCCGCCGGGACCCGGCCCCCTCCTCCAGTGAACGAATAAAATCAGAGTCCATTGTAGATCATTTCAGTGAATTCCGGTCACACAGTCCTTCTCCAGGTCGAAGAGCACGACCTCCTCCTCTCCGCTGCGGATGATGAGCTTTCTTCCCTCCGTCACCCGGCCGATGACCCGCGCCGTGAGGCCCCGGACCTCGAATACCGCCATAACCTCTTCCGCGCTCTCCGGTCGGGCAGTGACCACAAAGCCCATGCCGGGATACATCTTGAGCCAGGCCCCCAGGTCGAGACCGGAGGGAACGGCGATGGCATCTACGTCCACCACTGCGCCCACCCCGCTCGTCTCCAGCAGCATGGCCAGTGTACCCAGGAGCCCCGGATTGCTGATGTCCTTGCCCGCTTTGACCAGGCCCTTTTCCCCCAGCTCCTGCATACAGGATAGCTGCCTTCGCAGGACTTCGCCCTCTTTGAAGCTGGTGGAGTCGAAGTTGATGGCGAATTTGGGATGAGGCCGGCCGTCCATATCGGCTGCAGCGATCACCACCTCCCCCGGCAGGGCGGTGCTGCTCAAAATCACCCCGCCCTTCTTTGCCTTGCCCAGTATGGCCACGTCCAGGGCGCTGTAGGGTGTGTCGGGATGCAGGTGGCCTCCTATGATGGGCACGCCAAATTTCTCGATTGCCTTCTTCATGCCGGCGAGGACCCTCTCCGCCACCTCCTGATCGGCCACGGAGAGCACATCCACCATAGCCACCGGCCAGCCGCCCATGGCAGCGATGTCATGCACATTGACCAGCACAGAGCAGTAGCCTGACCACTCCGGATCGACCTCCATCAGCCGCGACCAGATGCCATCCGCGGCCAGGAGCATAACAGAATCGCCGTCATCGATCACCGCGGCATCCTCTCCAAAGGAGGCGATGATGCGTTCTGATTCTATGGGAAAGAATTGCAGGAGATTTCCGATCTGCTTTTTGCGGGTGATGCCCACAAATCCCCGCAGATTTGAGGCCAGAGATTCAAGTTTCATTGAGGAGTAGTGAGGGTACGATCAAAAATAGATGACGCTTTGCCCATGATTTGACCTCCACTGGAAAAATGTCCTAATAAATTTGTATAAGTTTTTGCTGATGTTGAAACGAATTAACTCTTTAAATAATAGTAATACAAAAATTTCGTGTTTTCTCCTAATAACATTATCTATAAATCGCAAATACATGCGAAGTAAAGGGGTTAACTAATAATTTATATTAGTAAGTTAGGATTTTCGTCATCATCAGGCATCTCATCCGAAAGAGGCCTCTGCCAAAAATGCTGCTATAAATTACAGATGGCCATCTCATCTTTTCCATCATGCTTAGAATTTGGCTTTCGATGCCTTCTCATCCTTTTTCCCGGACGATTCGTCCATGACAGAAAAACTTTATGAGCCAGCCCGCCGATGATACAGGAACAGGTGCCGGCTATGCTTATGAAGGATTTCAGGCAGGGGCGCACCCTTATGGCCAGCCTCGACCACGGTGCGGATATCATAGGACAGATTTTATATATTGCTGAGAAGAAAGCGATCAGGACGGGATTGGTAAGCGGAATCGGCGCTCTATCCAGGGCGGAACTGTCATGCTACGATCAGGCCGCCCACAAATACGGCAGCATCCGCATAGACCAGCCAATGGAGCTGGCAGCGTTCTCCGGAAACATCTCGCTTCTGGGGGAGAAGGCCTTCCTCCATGCCCATGCCGTTTTGTCGGACGGGTCCGGCAGGACCATCGCCGGCCACCTCATGTCAGGCACCATATTCGCCGCCGAGGTCTGCCTTCAGGAGCTCTTGGGCCTGCCTCTGAAGAGGTCCGCCGACCCGGCAACGGGCCTGAACCTCTGGAGCGAATAGATGAAAAATTCGGAATACTTTGATTTTCTGGAAAGCGGCCTGCGAGATGCCATGAGCCTTGCCCAGGCGGCCCGGAGCCGGGGGCTGGACCCGACCACCGAAGTGGAGATACCCCTGGCCGTCGACCTGGCGGAGAGGGTGGAAAAGCTAATCGGCATCCCAGGCATTGCCGCGCGCATCCGGGAGATGGAAGCGGAGGGGATGAGCCGGGAGGAGTCGGCCCTGGCTATCGGCGTTGACTTCGCTGAGGGGCGGCTCGGAAAGGGAGCAACCAAGATCGAGTCCGTGGAGAGCGCCATTCGCACGTCCGTGGCCATTCTGACGGAAGGAGTGGTGGCCGCACCCATCGAGGGAATCGCCAGGGTGGACCTGGGGAAAAACGATGACGGCACCGATTATCTCAAGGTCTACTATGCCGGGCCCATCCGATCGGCAGGAGGCACTGCCCAGGCCCTCTCCGTGCTGGTGGCCGATTATGTGAGAAGGGCGGTGGGAATAGCCCCCTGGAAGCCGAGGCCTGAGGAGGTGGAGCGCTATGTAGAGGAGATCGGCCTTTACAAGCGGGTGGCTGGATTGCAGTACTCTCCGTCCGACGACGAGATCAGGACCATTGTCAGGAACTGCCCCATCTGCATTGAGGGAGAGCCCACCGAGGAGGAGGAGGTCTCCGGATACAGGGACCTGCCCAGGATTGAGACCAATCGCGTCCGGGGCGGCATCGCCCTCGTCTCTGCGGAAGGGATAGCCCTCAAGCGGCCCAAGCTCAAGAAGCACGTCTCAAAGCTCAAGATCTCCGGCTGGGAGTGGCTGGACAGCCTGGCCAGCGGCAAGAAGGATGGCGGCGACGCCACTCCCAAGTTTCTGCGAGACCTGATCGCCGGCCGGCCGGTCTTCTCCCACCCTTCCCGGCCGGGAGGCTTCCGGCTGCGCTACGGGAGGGCCAGGAATACCGGCCTTGCCGCGGCAGGCATCAATCCAGCCTCCATGCTGCTGCTGGGAGAGTTCATGGCCGCCGGAACCCAGATCAAGGTGGAGCAGCCGGGAAAGGCGGCGGCTGTGGCCCCGGTCAGCTCC
>DAOPZB010000168.1:0-3848 GCA_035353195.1 Methanothrix sp.
ATGCAGATCATAATCAAGGACATGAGCCAGATCCAGGTCCTCAACATGACCGGCAAGATTGCCGGCGGCCAGGGCAACAGGATGGGGACGGCCTACCGGCTGGAGAGCGGCCAGGTGGTTTATGTGCCGGAGAACGACACCGATTCCGGATGAGCCTCAATAAATAGACAAAAAATAATGGCTACAGCTCTTTTTCCGATCAGAGACTCAGACTGCAGCCGTTCTTTCCGGTCCATCAAGCAAGGTCGAATCGATCCAGGTTCATCACCTTGGTCCAGGCCGCCACGAAGTCCCGAACAAACTTCTCCTGCCCGTCCGCGCTCGCATAGACTTCAGCTAGAGCCCGGAGCTGGGAATTCGATCCGAAGATGAGATCGACGCGCGTTGCTGTCCACTTCAGTTCGCCCGTTTTGCAGTCGCGCCCTTCAAACAGATCCTGCGCATCTGATGCCGCCTTCCACATCGTCCCCATGTCCAAAAGGTTCAGGAAGAAGTCGTTGGTCAGATGCGTGGGTCGCTTGGTGAAGACGCCGTGCTGGCCCCCTCCGAAGTTGGCATCCAGGGCTCGCATGCCGCCGACGAGCACCGTCATCTCTGGTGCGGTCAGAGTCAGCAATTGCGCCCTGTCGACCAGCAATGCCTCAGCCTTTACGCTGCAAGGGCCCCGGAGGTAATTTCGGAAGCCATCTGCGATCGGCTCGAGCACGGCAAACGACTGCACATCGGTCTGCTCCTGCAAGGCATCCATGCGTCCCGGCGTGAAGGGGACCGTCACATCGTAGCCGGCATTCTTCGCGGCCTGCTCGACGCCGGCACAGCCGGCCAGGACGATCAGGTCGGCAAGCGAGACCCTCTTGCCTTCTGAGGCCGAACTGTTGAACTCCTTCTGTATGGCTTTTAGGATGTTCAACACCTTAGCCAACTGCACTGGCTGATTGACCTGCCAATCCTTCTGCGGAGCCAGACGGATTCTCGCCCCGTTCGCGCCGCCGCGCTTGTCCGACCCGCGGAAGGTGGACGCCGACGCCCATGCAGTGGACACCAGTTGGGAGATCGACAATCCCGAAGCCAGAATCCTGTCCTTGAGGGCGGCTATGTCCTGCCCATCAATCAGCTTGTGATTTACCGCCGGGATGGGGTCTTGCCAGATGAGCTCTTCGCCGGGAACCTCCGGGCCGAGATAGCGTGATCGTGGGCCCATGTCGCGGTGCGTCAGCTTGAACCACGCCCTTGCGAATGCAACTGCAAACTGGTCCGGTCTGTCCATGAAACGCCGGGAGATCTTTTCATAAACCGGGTCAAACCGCAGGGAGAGGTCAGTGGTCAGCATGCCTGGGGCATGACGCTTGGACGGATCGTGGGCGTCCGGGACTGTGCCGGCTCCAGCGCCACCCTTAGGCCTCCACTGATAGGCACCTGCTGGGCTTTTCGTCAGCTCCCATTCGTAGCCGAATAAAACCCGGAAGAAGTTGCTGCTCCACTTCGTTGGGGTGGGGGTCCAGGTGACCTCCAGGCCGCTGGTGATCGTGTCACCGCCCTTGCCGGAACCATAGCTGCACTTCCAGCCCAGGCCCTGCTCCTCGATGCTGGCCGCCTCCGGCTCTGCTCCCACGTGGGTGGCTGGGCCCGCGCCATGGGTTTTGCCGAAGCTGTGGCCGCCGGCGATGAGGGCGACAGTCTCCTCGTCATTCATGGCCATGCGAGCGAAAACCTCGCGGATATCCCTGGCGGCAGCGACCGGGTCCGGGTTGCCGTTCGGGCCTTCGGGATTGACGTAGATCAGCCCCATCTGTACGGCAGCCAGCGGGTCTTCCAGCTCCCGGTCGCCCAAATAGCGTTTATCACCCAGCCATTTGTCCTCTGAGCCCCAATAGACGTCCTGATCCGGCTCCCAGACATCCTCTCGACCGCCGGCAAAGCCGAACGTCTTGAATCCCATGCTCTCCAGGGCGACGTTGCCTGCCAGGATCATCAGATCGGCCCATGAGAGCTTGCAGCCATACTTCTGCTTGATCGGCCAGAGGAGGCGGCGCGCTTTATCCAGGCTGACGTTGTCCGGCCAACTGTTGAGAGGCGGGAAACGCTGCTGGCCCCTGCCTCCGCCGCCGCGGCCGTCGCCGACGCGATAGGTGCCGGCACTGTGCCAGGCCATGCGAATGAACAGAGGCCCGTAGTGGCAGAAGTCCGCCGGCCACCAATCCTGCGAGTCGGTCATCAGAGCAGCCAGATCTTTTTTAACAGCCGCCAGGTCCAGGCTCCTGAACTCTTCGGCATAGTTGAAACCCTTGCCCATGGGGTTGGACAGCGGGGAGTTTTGGTGCAGGATATTGAGGTTCAGTTGATTGGGCCACCACTCGCGATTAGATGTTCCTTTGCCGGTTGTCTGCCTGTTTGCTTCATTCATTTCCGGGACAATATTTTCGTCGGTCATAACATCACCTCAACTAAATAAAATTTAAGACTGAAGCGCCTCTTGTATTCATCCAGAGTTACTGCCATTGACTATCACCATTCACTCCTTTATTCGTTATAAAATGATGTTGTTGCTGTTTATTTTAAAGACATATAGATACTGGAATCTATTTAAGATTGATTACTACATGATAATCCAATCATAGCATTCAATGATAAAAATAAAGACTGCAATTTCCTTTTCACTCAGGACCTGGACTGCAGCCGTTCTATCTGATCCCGCACGGATTTCAGCTCGTTCTCCAATTCCCTGGCTACCGCCTCCAGATAACTTTTCTCCTCTTCAGGCGCAGGATGGAGGAGCGGCTCGCCGGAGTACCGGCCAAAGCCCCTGCCATATCCCGCACCTCTGCCGAGGGCGCGGCGGCAATAGGGATTGCAGTATCCTGGTCTATTCGCTCTGGAGCCGATCCACCACGGCCCAGTACAGTCTCCCCAAGGCATTTATCATTCACCTCCTGATTTTTTCGAGCCATACAGGGATACTTCTCCCTGCAGCCCGATATTAGTAACTTATGAGATAATATACTTAAACATTTCTATTGCGCAAGGTTGAAATACGGCCCTACCAAATCAACAACCATGTGTCCCTGTCGAGGAAGGAGAAGAGGGAGGCGCTGGATCACAGAAGTCCCCTCAGTGCGCTGCTTTATGCCGGAGGGATGCCCCAGAATGGAGGCCATCTCCATGACCTTGGAGGAGCTGGAGGCGGTGCGTCTGGTGGACCTGCTGGACCTGGATCAGGAGGAATCGGCCTTTTACATGGGCATATCCAGAAAGGCCTTCTGGAACGACCTGATGAATGCCCGAAAGAAGATAGCCACAGCCTTGATCTATGGCCTGGGGCTGAGGATCGAAGGGGGGAGCTTTGTGCTGAGAGGATCAGAGGGAAGCCAGGAGAGCGAAGACCAGGCCCGCCGAAATGATATGCAGCTTTTAGAAAGGGAACTGGCGCTTCTCCAATCGAGACAGGAGTATATTTCCTGCAGGCTGGCGGCATTGAAAGAGAAGAAGACAATAGAATGAGCCATGGTAAAGGGTTTCAATTTACTCTCATGAATTCCCAGAACGTCAGAGATCATCATTAACGATCGAAATATCTAAATAAATGATCTCATAAGTTATTATTTCTGCGGAGGCGAAAATAGTGCTAATGGAAATTCCGGTGTTTATATGAGCGCATCTCCAGAGAAAGACACACGCAAAAAGAGCTGTGACGGAATTTGCAGCTCCTGCGCCGAGAGGAGGAACTGCGATGACCCAAGAGCCCAGGACAGCAAGATAGAAGATCGAATGGCCAGGATCAAGCACAAGATCCTGATAGGCAGCGGCAAAGGTGGAGTTGGCAAGAGCACAGTCGCCGTCAACCTGGCTGC
>DAOPZB010000169.1:0-3780 GCA_035353195.1 Methanothrix sp.
TACCTGCTCCAGCATGCCAACAATCCCGTAGACTGGTACCCCTGGGGGGAGGAAGCGTTTGCCGCTGCCCGGCGAGTGGACAGGCCCGTCCTGCTCTCCATCGGCTACTCCACCTGCCACTGGTGCCATGTCATGGCCCACGAATCCTTCGAGGACGAAGAGGTGGCAGCTCTCCTCAATCAGTCGTTCATCTGCATAAAGGTGGACCGGGAGGAGAGGCCGGACATAGATCAGGTTTACATGAAGGCCGCCCAGGCTATGACCGGGAGGGGCGGCTGGCCGCTAACGATCATCATGACGGCTGACAAAAAGCCCTTCTTCGCCGCCACCTACATCCCCAGGAGCGGCCGCTTCGGACAGGCCGGGCTATTGGAGATCATCCCCAGGATCAGGGAGCTATGGGAGAATAACCGGGATGAGATTGTCTCTTCGGCAGACAGGATACTGGACTATCTCAGGGCAGACGGTCTCAAGGGCGGTGCATTGAGCAAGACTCTTGCACCAACAGCAGCAGCCGCAAAGCCGCAGCCATCCCAACTGCATGCACTCCTGAAGATGGGCTATGATTCCCTGGCATCTCTCTACGATCCTAAAAACGGAGGCTTCGGCAGCGCCCCCAAGTTTCCCACTCCCCATAACCTCCTCTTCCTGCTGCGCTACTGGAAGAGAACCGGGGATGGCCTCGCCCTGCAGATGGTGGAGGGCACCCTCCAGGCCATGCACCAGGGCGGGATCTACGACCACATCGGATTTGGATTTCACAGGTACTCCACAGATGCCGAATGGTTTGCCCCGCACTTCGAAAAGATGCTCTACGACCAGGCGCTCATATCCATGGCCTATACAGAAGCCTATCAGGCAACGGGAAAAGAAGAGTATGCCAAAGCAGCCAGGGAGGTCCTGGACTATGTTTGCCGGGACATGGCCTCCCCTGATGGCGGATTTTACAGCGCGGAGGACGCGGACAGCGAGGGGGTGGAAGGAAAATTCTATACCTGGAGCGCCGAGGATCTAAAAAAAGAGCTGGGAGACGAGGATTTCAGGCTCCTGGTCAGGCTCTTTGACGTGCATGTGAACGGCAACTTCGAGGCGGGACGAAATATCCTGCGGCGGACGGCAAGCGTCTCCGATGCCGCAGCCGTCATGAAGATCGATGAGCAAGAACTGTCCCGCCGGTGGGAGTCGATCAGAGCCAGGCTCTTTTCCGTCAGGGAGATGAGGGTCCACCCGCTCAAGGATGACAAAGTGCTGGCTGACTGGAACGGCCTGATGATCGCCTCCCTGGCCAAAGCCTCCCAGGCATTTGATGAGCCCCGTTATGCCCAGGCTGCTGGAAAAGCGGCGGACTTCATACACAGAGAGATGAAAACCGATGAGGGGCTTTTGCACCGCTATCGCGGCCAGGCGGGCATCTCTGCCCATCTGGACGATTATGCCTTCTTCATCTGGGGGCTGATAGAGCTCTATGAGACGGTCTTTGATGCCCGTTATCTGAAGGAGGCCCTGGAGCTTTGCAGGACCATGATGGCCCGCTTCAAAGACTCCGAATCGGGGGGGCTGTTCTTTTCAAATGATGATGAAAACGGCCTTCCGGTGAGAAGCATAGAATATTATGACGGAGCCATTCCTTCCGGAAACTCGGTAGCCCTGCTCTGCCTGCTGCGCCTCAGCCAGCTCACCGGCGATGCCAGATGGCAGGAGATGGCCTGGGGTCTGGCGAGCGCCTTTCTCCTGGCAGTCGGGGGGCAGGCAGCCGGCCACAGCATGATGCTCTGCTCTCTGGACCATGCAGCCGGCCCGACCATGGAGATCGCTCTGCTGGAAGGCCGGGAGGAGAAGGAGGATGATGCAGATGATGCAAAGGCAAATCGGTTGATCCGGGCCATAAGAAGCCGCTTTCTGCCCAATTGCGCCGTCCTCCTGGTGAGCAGAGAGGAGATAAAAGAGATCGCACCCTTCACCAGGGATATGCATCCGCTACAGGGAAAGGCCACGGCATATGTCTGCACCGGCCACCTCTGTAGCCTCCCCGTAGAAAGCCCGGCCGATCTGCTGGCCCTCCTGGACAGAGCCTCGATAGAGCCCGATACAGCCCGGTGAGGGATTGGAATGCATTTCGCGAAAACGGGAGAGGCAACCGGCGTAACCTAATGATTAATAATAGGGTCCACGGTTAAAGGATATCGAAATTCTCCGCCACCCCGCCCGGCAGGTCGACATAAATAAATACTACAAGCTTGGTAGTAGCCCTTGAGGAGATCCAAATTTCTGAAAATGAAATGGCATCCGATCCGGACAGGCACCGTAGCCTCAGCAAATACCGTAGAGGATTCTCTCTGCAAACTCTGAAAGCTCTAAAAAATCTTGAAACTCTTAAAGCTCTGCAAAAATGCGAGGTTGCGCCTTGCAGCAGGAGAGAAAATCGCCTATTTTGCATACGTAATTGCTCAATTCCAATCATATCCGTTTTCTCACACGCCGGCAATGCGGTGATGATCTAAATGAACAAACGACGAGATCATATTCCTAAAAAGGATATTATGTACACCTTGAAGGAAGATGGCTCTCAATATATAGTTAATGAGAGTTACTTCTACAAGACCGAGCCGTACTACACCATCGTCAAGAACGAGAACCTGGGGATCAAGACCACTCCCAGCAGCAGCGACGTGCTGGATGCTTACATTGTTCCAATCTGCCTGGAGAGGGCGAAGCTGGCGAGAATCCCAGTCTGCGACTGGACGATATCCTATCAGTACGTCTCCCTGCCCGCCATCGTCTACGGACTGAATTACTTCTCCACCCCCTCCGAGCACTTCCTGGTAGCAGACCTGGAGGAGGCCAAGAAGGCCATCAAGCATGTGACCAACAGGGGCCGCTATCCCTTCTGCTACCAGAAGATAAACGACAGCGCCTCAGTAGCCAAATGCGTCTCCATATTCGGCAAGACCATAAACTGCTGCGAGAAGGCCCGCTCCCTGGCAGAGAAGGTCTACGATGTATTCAGGCTGCCGCTGGTGGAGATAGTGCTGGTCAAAGACGATTCGGGCTGCCGGCTGTCATCGCTGGCTCCGGTAAAGTATTCGCAATTATCAAAGGATGAAACGGAAATGCTACAGGACCTCCTGGACAAAAGGGTGAAAGGCTTTGAGTAAGCTAGGCATCTTTGTAAACCGACAGACTTTGAGCAGCTCGGAACAGCTCCTGGCAGTGGTCAAATGCCGGGACGTTGCCGAGAGAATGGGCCACACCGTCGATTTCATCTTCCCGGTGGACATCAAAAAGATACCCAAACTGGATGCGCTCTTCATTCGCGCCAACACCGATCCCATGAACGCGACATATGTGGCTGCCAGAATGGCGGAGATGTATAATGTGCCGGTCATAGACGACCCGGCGTCCATCCGCATCTGCGCCGACAAGATCAACATGTACATGCACCTCATGAAGAACAACGTCGCCATGCCAAAGACCAGGTTTTTGAAGAACAAAGAGCTGGATGAAGCCGAGGCCCGGCAGCTCTTCGCCGACCTGGGCGAGCCCCTGATCCTCAAGGAGCCTTCGACATCCTTCTCCGCCAGAGTGGAGAAGGTATCGACTCCGGAAGAGCTGCTGAAGGTGGCCAGGAGATTCTTCAAGCTATCCGACTGGATTGTGGTGCAGGAGTACATCGAAAGCAGATTCGACTGGCGGGTGGGGGTCATAAACGGCCGGCTCCTTTACGCCTGCCGCTACATCATCCCCTCCGAGACCTTCAAGATCCAGGCATCCGTGAACGGC
>DAOPZB010000170.1:0-3763 GCA_035353195.1 Methanothrix sp.
TCCTGGGCGAGGACATCACCAAGAAGGATGTGCATATTCAGTTCATAGGCACATACGAGGGCGTGGAGGGCGACAGCGCCTCTATCTCTATAGCCACGGCAGTGATATCGGCCATGGAAGGGGTGCCCGTCAAGCAGACGGTGGCCATGACCGGCTCGCTCTCCGTGCGGGGAGACGTCATGCCTGTGGGAGGCGTAACCCAGAAGATCGAAGCTGCGGCCCAGGCCGGCATCAAGACGGTGCTCATCCCCAAGTCCAACATGGGGGACGTTCTGATAGACGAGGCCTTCCGCAATATGATCGAGATCATTCCCGTCTCGGACATCAGCGAGGTCTTCGAGTATGCTATGGGAAGCCAGAGGACCCGGCTGATTGAGAAGCTGAAGAGGTTTGCCACTGAAAAGAAGATCGGCATCAACCTGCCGGAGAGCATTCCCACTCCCGTCCGGAGCATTTAGGCATGGATTTTTATGACATTCGCATCCTGAAGGGCAGCCGGACCAGGATTGTTCTGGACAACGGCAAGTTGGAGGAGATCGCCCAGGCTCCTTTTCAGGGTGCGGCAGTCAGGGCTCTACACGGCGGTGCCTGGGGATTTGTGACCACGGACAGAGTGGATGGACTGAATGAGGAGATCGGCCTGGCCAGGCGCATGGCCATAAAGATCAACCGCCAGGAGGATCTGCAACTGGCCGCAGGCCAGTCCCACCCTCAGAGGCTGATCGACGTGCCCATCCGGAAGGACCCGGCGAACCTCTCTTTGGAGGAGAAGGTCTCTCTTCTCAGGGATATCGAAAAGGCGGCCAGAGCTGAAGGAGTAACCTCAACCCAGGCGGTTTACGCCGAAATGAGGCTGGCAGTTCACTACCAAAATTCGGAAGGGCTGGACCTGGAGTCCAGGATGGCCCGCACCGGATTTGTCATCAGCGCCGTGGCTCACAGGGACGGGCTGTACCAGACGGACGGAGCGGGCAGGTCGGGAGTGGGCGGCCTGGAGCTCTTCGACCGGGAGGACCCCATCGCCATTGCCGGCGAGGTAGGCCGTACGGCGGTAGCCCTGCTGGATGCAACCACTCCCAAAGGCGGCACCTATCCTGTGATCCTGGATCAGGAGCTGGCCGGGGTGTTTGTCCATGAGGCGGTGGGCCATGCCACCGAAGGGGACATAATTTTGGAGGGCGACTCCTGCCTGGAGGGAAAGCTCGGCACCCGAATCGGCTCGGAGGCAGTGACCGTCAAGGACGACCCCAGCCTGATGTACAACGGCTACTATCCCTTTGACGACGAGGGCAACGCCTCTGCAGAGACCGTCCTGGTGGACAGGGGCATTCTCAGCTCCTATCTCAACAGCCGGGAGACGGCGGCGCGGCTGGGCGGCACGCCCAGGAATGCTCGAGCTGAGGGCACCGATCGGCCGGTGGTGCGCATGAGCAACACCTACATCGCCAACGGCGACTGGAAGACGGATGAGATATTCGAGGAGCTGGGAGACGGAGTCTACCTGGCGGGCAGCAGAGGCGGTCAGGTGAGCACCGGAGAAGGCGTGTTCCAGTTCAACGCCAAGCGGGGCTACCTGGTGGAGAAGGGAGAGAAGACCAGGCTTGTTCGGGATGTGTCCCTCTCCGGAAAGATACTGGAGACTCTGATGCACGTCAGGGCTGTCGGTAGCGACCTCAAGTTCAACAGTGGCCGCTGCGGAAAGTCCGGGCAGCTCGTGCCCGTGAGCGACGGCTCGCCGCACCTGCTGGTCAGCCAGGCCACGGTGGGCGGGGCAGGTTAGCTTTAGAACTTTTTTTGCAAACCCTTTAAATATCAATAACGAAGGATTATTCACAATGAAGGGGACGATTGGTCATGATTAGATGGGGGATTATATTTTTGCTGCTGGCCATTCTCGAGGCCGGCCATGCTCTTGGCGATGTGGCGGTGATTCCTGCCTCGCAGGATGTCTATATCAGCATGGGTGGGGATAAGGTCTCGGTTTACAATCAGACCGACTTTCTGCTCTGTGCCAGAGCCGTGGCCGAGGAGAACGGAACAGAGGCCATCAGCTTTCCCGGCGCTCCGGTGATTCAGTTCGACCTCTCGCAGATGGACATGACGGAGGACGATGTAGCGGTGCTGGTTCTCAAAGCGGAGGCCATGCAGGCCACAGAGGAGCCGGTCATGGTGGCCCTGATGACCATAGGCTCGCAATGGGATGAGTCATCGGATTACACCGAATTCCTGGTCAATATCCTGCCCGCCTGGGATATCATCAAAGACAACGATGCCACAGCCATGAGCAGCAACACCGACGGGGATCTGACATTCGCCTTCGACGTGTCTAAAAAGCTGCTGGACTCCTGGGATGGGGGAAAGATCTCCTTCCTGCTGGAGGCGGTGAGCAACGGCAGCTCTGAGATCACATTCCTCTCCCGGGAGAGCGGCTCCGGGCCGGCTCTGCTGATCATGCCCTATCCGGCGACCGGCCGGGAGCTGGGAACGGCTGGCTCAGAGGCAGTAGGGGCGATGCAGGACAATGCAACTGACGAGGTGGCTTTCCAGAACCGGACGGACAGCGGCCTCAATTTGTCGGAGAGCCCCCAAATCGTGGCCAGCGAAATTGCGGCCAACGAGAGCGAGATTCAGGCTGTCGCCGCCCCCGCCCCTGCCCAGGAGGGCGGCGAGGCAAAGCTCGGTTTGACGGTGTAAGGCGTCAATTCATCTCCATCCCACAAGGGACAAATATGCCATTGCCGTAAAGACCGGCATAATGGACTTTTTCTTCCACGCCATCCTGCCTTATTTTTTGGGCGGCTGCTTCCGATTGGAAAAGAAGCTCACGGCAGCCCTGGTGCTGGGCGGCATAGCCCCGGACCTGGATGCTTTCATCTCCTGGATCAATGCCGTCCATCCCACGGATATCCTCCTGGTGCACCGGGGGATCACCCACAGCCTGCTCTTCGGCTTCCTCTTCGCCCTGATGCTGCTCTACCTCGGCTCCCGCAAGCCGGTCAAAAACCTCTTGAGGCGGTTCATTAAATTCGACCTGGAGTTCTCCGCCAGGAGCATGGCCCTGGTCTGCGCAGGAGTGCTCCTCCACCTGGCTGTGGACTACACCACCACCCGGGGGGTGCCCATATTTTATCCCTGGCAGGCGATGCGCTATTCGGCGGATATCTTCTCCCAGATGGAGCTGGCCGTGCTCGCCGCCAGCCTGGTGACATTGGCGATTCTCTGGAGGCAGAGACATCACCCCAAATTTAATAATAATTTATTTATATTATTTTTGATCTATCTGCTGATCATTGGCGGGATAAGAATCGAGGGAAAAGAGGCGGCTGCAAGCTTCTTTGAGGAGGCGGGGGCAAACATAGAGTTGCATCCGGACTTCGACCTCTTCTCCTGGATGGCCCTGGGCAAGGGCAGCGAGGAATTCGAGGTTTACAGGTACAGTCGGCTGCAAGAGGGTCTGACCGAAAGGGCCGAGTATCCCCGGCTGGCTGTCGCCTCCAGCCGAGAGCAGGCCCGGGAGGCGATAGCCCTGGCGGATGGACTGCCCCAGGTCAAGGTCTTCCGCTGGAGGGCTTATGCCGTGGCAGTCAATGCCACATCCACAGGCAACAGCTCCTGGGAGATCGAATACTACGACCCCCTGGTCAAAATGCAGATGGGCGGCTCCAACCAAAGCAGCTTCCTGCGCTTCCGCCCGGCGGGCTACGGGTCGGTGAAAGCAGTGGTGACGAAGGGAGAAGCGAAGATGAAAAAGGAGTGAATGTGG
>DAOPZB010000171.1:0-3750 GCA_035353195.1 Methanothrix sp.
ATTTTATATACCATGTATCTTTTTACTTAGACGTGTGCTGTTGTGTGGTGATGTCATATTAAACCCATTCTACAGGTGGCACTTGATCTATTGGAGCTGGACAGGTCAATTCAGATAGCCAGAGAGGCAGTTCTCGGCGGCGCAGACTGGATTGAAGCGGGCACCCCCCTCATCAAGAGCGAGGGCATGGATGCCGTGCGCGAGATGAAGAAGGCCCTTCCCGGCGTCAAGATCGTGGCCGATATGAAGACCGTGGACACCGGAGCCATGGAGGTGGAGATGGCAGCCAAGGCGGGGGCCGATATCGTGGCCATGCTCGCCTCCTCAGATGACTCCACGGTCGCGGAAGCCCTGCGGGCGGCGAGGAAGTACGGCGTGCAGTTGATGATGGACCTCCTCACCGTCCCCGACCCGGTAAAGCGTTCCCGTGAGCTGGACTCCATGGGAGTGGACTACATCTGCGTGCATGTGGGAATCGATCAGCAGATGACCGGAAAGGATACAATCGATTTCCTCAAGGAGATCGTGAAGGTGGTTGGGACGCCCGTAGCCGCCGCAGGCGGGATAGATCCCTTAACCGGGGCCTCCGCCATAGCCAGCGGAGCGGCCATAGTCATCGTGGGCGGCAGCATTGTGAGGAGCGCCGATGTAACCGCCTCCGCCCGAAAGCTTCGCGAGGCCATAGACGGGGCCACTGTCGGGGCGACAACTGTCGGCATGAGCCGGGAGGAGGAGATGCTCGCCATTTTGAGGGAGGTCTCCACCTGCAACATATCCGATGCCATGCACAGGAAGGGGGCCATGCGCGGCATCCTGCCCATAAACCTCGGCACCAAGATCGTGGGCCGGGCGGTGACTGTGCAGACGTTTGCCGGTGACTGGGCCAAGCCGGTGGAGGCCATAGACCAGGCCGGCCCGGGGGATGTGCTGGTCGTCTACAACGGCAGCAATTTCATAGCTCCCTGGGGGGGTCTGGCCACTTTAAGCTGCAAGAACCGGGGCGTTGAAGGTGCGGTCATCGATGGTGCGGTCAGAGACGTGGATGAGATCAGGGCTCTGAAGTACCCCATCTTCTCCTCAGCCATAACTCCCAATGCCGGCGATCCCAAAGGCATGGGCGAGATCAACTCCGAGATCACCTGCGCCGGCCAGACCGTCAAGCCGGGCGACATCATCGTGGGAGATGAGAGCGGAGTCGTGGTCATACCCAAGGAGAGGGCCTACGAGATCGCCCGGAGGGCTAAAGAGGTGGAGAAGATGGAGAGCCGGCTCTACGAGGAGATCCGGCGCGGCAAGACGCTCTCCGAGGTGGCCAACCTCAAGAAGTGGGAGAAGGTGTAAATAGATTGAAATATTCTTATAAAGGCGCATAAAGCCGGGTCATCAAATTAACATGAAATACAGAAGGCATATGACATACTCATTGGTGGGTTGTAAAATAGCGGAAGTTCGAGGAGAATAACATGGAATTGCAGGACATCATTTCTAAGTACCCACCCAAGCAGATAATGCTGGTTCCACTTATTATCATATTATTAGCATTTATCAGCTTGGGGGCGACCTATTTTGCCACAGGCTCGCCTGTGAAGCTGGGAATAGAGTTTACAGGGGGCACTCTCGTCACTGTGCCCTCTCAGGAATCGGAGGAGGATGTGGCCGCCCAGTTCTCCGGCTATCCTCTGGTGGACATAAGAGATATCGGCAGCAGATATATGATGCAGTTTGGGCCCATGAGCGACGCGGAGTATACTGAGCTGGCAAAGTTGGCCAATGAGAAGTTCGGCAGTCCCGAGATCAGGCATATGGGGCCGATCTACAGCAAAGAGCTGCAGGCTCAGGTCGTCAAGTACCTGCCCCTATCATTCATATTGATGGCTATAGTGGTCTTCCTGGTCTTCAGGGAGCTTATGGTCTCGCTATTGGTTGTGATCAGCGCTCTGGCCGACATTCTGACGGCGGCAGCATCCATGAACCTGACCGGAGTTCAGCTCTCCCTGGGGACTGTGGCCGCTCTGCTCATGCTGATCGGCTATTCGGTGGATACCGATATCCTGCTCTCCATGAGGGTTTTGAAGCGCAAGGGCGCTGTGGATGACAAGATCATCGGGGCGATGGGGACCGGGCTGACCATGGCCGGCACGACCATTGCCGCAGTGTTCTCGCTCATAATAATATCCAATTTCCTGTATCTGATTGTGCCTTCGTTTACCAGGATGGACGTCATCGCCGACATGAGCACTGTTCTCATATTCGGCCTGGCGGCGGATATCTTCAACACCTGGGTGACCAACGCCCAGGGGCTGCGGTGGTATCTGGGCAGGTCCAAGAAGGCGGTTAGGGGGCAGAAGAGATGACGCTGCTTGAGGATCTATCCAAGGACAGGAGAGTGGTCCTGTATGCAGTGGTTGTGGCGCTGGCCATCATCTGCATGGGAGCCTTCGGCCTGAAGTTCGGCCTGGACCTGGAGGGCGGCTCATATCTGCAACTGCAACTGCAGGGAGCTGAAGCCCAGATCGACGTCTCGCCTGAAGAGATTTTGAAGTACCAGTTCAATGCCTCGTCTGTGGAAAAGCACGGACAGAGCTATGTGGTGACTGTACCCGGCAAGCTGGACCCAACTATCGCCGATGACCTGGGCTATTCGGGGGCAAAGACCGCAGGGGGAGAGGACAGCACCAAGATCACCATTCAGGCATACCCCGAGACCATCGTCATCAACTACCTCAAGAAGAACCTGGACTCCGATGTCAAGCTCAATGTCGATGTGGCTCCGGTGCGCTACGAGATCCGCACCAAAGTCACCAGAGAGTCTTTAAATGAGCTGCTGGCCCCGGTCGGCGGCTCTGTTCCCGCAGGAGAGGATGCGTTCGTAGAAGGGGTGAGCCAGGCTACTGTGGAGGAGACCAAGAGCGTTCTCGACTCCAAGCTCAACCGCCTGGGCCTGCAGGACATCAAAGTGAAGATGGTCGACAACAAGTACATTCTGATCGACCTCGCGGGAATGGATGTGGCTTCCGCCCAGGAGGTTGTGGGCAAGCCCGGCAAGTTCGAGATCAGGATTCAGACCGAGAACAACGAAAGCATGCATGTGCTCTACGGGGATGCAGTACAATCTGTGGACATACCTCAGGGAGAGCGCAATGGAGCCTGGGGAGTTCCCTTTGTGCTCTCCGAGGATGGCGCGACCGTCTTCCAGAAGGCCGCTATCGATTCCGGAGCTACCAAGAAGCCGGAGGATCACTACATCTCCATGTACCTGGACAAGGATGAGATCTTCTCGGCACCCCTGGCCCCGGAGCTGGCCGACAGCCTGAATAAAGCGCCCATGAGAAACCTTGAGGCCAATGTGGGCGCAGGCGATGCCGGATCGCAGAAGGCCAAGGAGCTGTACATTCACCTCCGAGAGGGCGCTCTGCCGGTCAATGTCGAGGTCGTCGGCTCCGGACAGGTTTCAGCGGCTTTAGGTGAGCAGTTCAAGCTGCAGATGGTCATCGCCGGGCTGATTGCCCTGCTGGCTGTGGCCGGCATGATCTATTACCGCTACCGGGAGAAGAGGATCGTCCTGCCCATGGTCATGACCTCCTTCTCTGAGGTCGTTATGCTTTTAGGCGTCTGGGCTTTAGCCGGATGGCAACTGGATCTGGCAAGCCTGGCAGGCATCATCATGGTGATAGGCACGGGCGTGGATCAGCTTGTGATCATCACCGATGAGCTCATCCGGGGCGGAGAGGCGGCGGCGTCAGCAGCCGA
>DAOPZB010000172.1:0-3728 GCA_035353195.1 Methanothrix sp.
CCACCTGCACCCACTTCATACTGAAAAGCTACAAGGAGCACGGGGTAATACTCACAGACAAACCCAAGCCCCAGAGACTGGTGATCACACCATGAAGCAAAGCCTGAAAAACGTCACCCTGCCCGCCTGGAACTCAGAGGCCCATCTGAACCGCACTGTGAAGGATATGCCGCCCTCCGGCATCAGGAAGTTCTTCGACCTGGTCTCCGAGATGGAGGGGGCCATATCCCTGGGAGTGGGCGAGCCGGACTTCGTCACCCCCTGGCATGTGCGCGAGGCCTGCATCTATTCCCTGGAGTCGGGAGTCACCCATTACACCTCCAACAAGGGGATGCCGGAGCTGCGCCAGGCCATCTGCGACCAGATGAAGCAGAACAGCGGCCTGGACTACGACCCGGCGGAGCAGATCCTGATCACCACTGGTGTCAGCGAAGCTGTGGACCTGGCCTTCCGGGCCACGCTCAATTCCGGAGACGAGGCGGTGGTGCCCGAGCCCTGTTATGTGGCCTACACTCCGGACATCGTGCTCGCGGGAGGTGTGGCGAAGGCTGCACCTACAAGGCTGGAGAATGAGTTTCGGCTGCAACCTGAGGACGTATCCGCAGCGGTCACAGACAAGACCCGCGCCCTGCTGCTCAGCTATCCCAACAATCCCACCGGGGCCATCATGACCCGGGCCGACCTGGAAGACCTGGCCGATGTGGTTGTGGAGCACGACCTGCTGGTCATATCGGATGAGGTCTATGCCGAACTCACCTACTCGGGAAGCCACGTCAGCTTTGCCCAGCTTGAGGGGATGCAGGAGAGGACGGTAATCCTCAACGGCCTGTCCAAGTCCCATGCCATGACCGGCTGGCGCATAGGCTATGCCCTGGGCGACCCCGCCCTGGTGGGGGCCATGACCAAGGTCCATCAGTACACCATGCTCTGCGCCCCCACCATGGCCCAGGTGGCAGCCCTGGAGGCCCTGCAAAAGGGCGAAGAGGAGATGCTACAGATGAGGCATGAGTACAACCTGCGCCGGCGCATGTTCGTCTCCGGCCTCAACAGGATCGGCCTGGACTGCTTTGAGCCCAGGGGGGCCTTCTACGCCTTCCCATCGGTCAAGGCCTGGGGTCTGTCCTCGGAGGCCTTTGCCGAGAGGCTGCTGCATGAGCAGAAGGTGGCGGTGGTGCCGGGCAATGTCTTCGGCGAAAGCGGCGAGGGATTTCTGCGCTGCAGCTATGCCACATCCAGGGAGGAGCTGATAGAAGCCCTGGACAGGATAGAGACATTCCTCTCCGGGCTTTAGAGGGACAATCGACGCAGAAATAGAGACGGTAGAAGAGACGATAGAATGCTCAAAGCCAAATTCAAATCCGAGCAGACGGACCGGCTGGCAGCGGGCCTTGCCGCCCTGGGCCTCTCCCCCAATGCCTGGACCATGCTCTCCCTGGTGCCGGCCCTGGCGGGGGCCGCGGCATTAATAGAGCACCGGCTGGCCTGGGGGCTGGTGCTGTTCTCGCTTTCCGCCTTCATCGACATCGTGGACGGCACTGTGGCCAGGGTGACCCATCAGGCCAGCAAAAAGGGCGCCTTCCTGGACGGAATCGTGGACAGATATGTCGAGCTGCTGCTCTATCTGGGGCTGATGCTCTACCTGGGCCGGGGTGAGTTTTTCGGCCTGCCCCAGGAGGTCTGGTTCATGCTGCTCTTCTTCGGCTCGCTCATGACCACATTTGTGCGGGCCTATGCCGACCACCGGGGAATGGTGAAGGGAGAGGAGGCGCTCAAGAGGATGGGCGGCCTTTTGGAGAGGTTTGAGAGGCTGATGCTGCTTTATGCGGGGATGTTTCTGGGGCTGTTTGAGACCCAGTGGCTGATGGCGGTGATTGCCCTGACAGCCGTCCTGGCCAATGCCACAGCTCTGCAAAGGATCGCCTTCGCGATGAGACAGGGGAGATGAATATAGTTATCTACTATAAGCCGCCAATCCACCCCCCATGAGCCTGAAGGTCACTCTTCTCGGAACGGGAACCGGGGTCCCCCAGCCCGGACGCTCTCAGGCGGCGGTTCTGGTGGAAAACGACCGGCCCCTGCTCCTCGACTGCGGGGCGGGCACCATGATTCGACTGGATCAGATGGGAGCGGACCTGGAGGCCCTGGATACTGTGCTCCTCTCTCACCTCCATCTGGACCATGTCTCCGACCTGCTGGCCCTGTCGAACGCCCGATTCCTCTCCGATCTTCCCCCTTTGCAGGTCTTCGGCCCACAGGGCACGGAAGCCTATTTCCAGGCGGCAAAGAGCCTCTATCCCAACCTGGCGGAGATGGATGCGGCTATTGGGGAGCTGTCCCCCATGGATGCCATCAGCCTGAACGGCTTTGACATATTCGCAGAGGAGGCGCGCCACAGCGTCACTGCCCTCGCCTTTCGCCTGGAGACGGAGGATAAGGTCATCGTCTATTCCGGGGACACAGAGCCCTGCCCCCGGGTGGCCGCCCTGGCCGAGGGAGCCGATCTGCTGGTTCACGAGTGCTCATTTCCTGAGCCCTTCGACGTCACCAATCACAGCACACCGAGGAAGCTGGGCAGGATGATCAAGAATCAGGGTGTCAAACGCATTGTCCTCACCCACCTCTACCCCCAGGCGGCAGGCTGCGAGGACATGATGGCGGAACAGGTCATCGAGCTGTGCGGAGCGCCGACCATTGTGGGCTGGGACATGATGAGTGTGGTAATTTAAGTATTATTTACCAAATATTTTCATATTAGATAGTATTATTTAATAGATACTACTTTCTATATATTTAGCCTCGGATTGATCGCATCCAGATACTTGAATTCGCTGAAGCTGTAGGGTGCCGAATAGTACTCCGGATCTTCCATGACCCCATAGTAGCTGTCGATTGCCAGCCAGGTGCCGGGGTGACTCCCATCCTCCACCGCGACCCAAATATGCCCCTGGGAATCAAAGCCTGCGGGATTGTAGAGGAATGTCACATTATGCCCAAAGCCCTTGTAGGTGTTTTCTAATTTTTGCGAGCCGTCGTAGCACATCCCCAGGGGTGTCACAGGGAACATGATGTATCGGCTGATGGTTTTAATGAATTCCTCATCATCGGAGCGATTGTAATGGACATCGACCTTTATGGCGTCGCCCGGAATAACCTGAACCGGGCCGGACTTGGCCTGGGGTGGGTCCATCCACATATCTGCCAGCCTCGATGAGGCTCCATTGGGCGTGAGGTAAACCTCTTTGCCACCGTCGAGAGTGACGATAACACAGGACTGGTCTGCCGCAGGCTCAGCATTGTATCCATGAGTTACAAGAAAAAAGGCCAGATCATTCATAGTGATGCCGATATCCTCGTAACTGGATAGGAGCAGCCACAGATCGTTCTCCTCAGAAGCCCGGCAAGCTGAGGGTAAGAAGATCAGGATCATTGATATGAGAATGACGAATCCTCTCAATTCCACCTCGATGTCAATCAGTATCTATGTTAAGGATCACGAATATAAAGAGTTATGGTTTTTTCAGAAAGATACAAAATAAAGGCCAAAATTTTACTAATTTAATGATATCAAAATCGCTGGCATTAGCTAAAATAGAGGTAAAATAAAAAAAGCCCTTTATGCCCCTTCAGGGAACATTATACAGGCTTGTCAAGAAAGCGAGGGGCACCAGAAACAGTACTATGAATCCTATAACCATCAAACCGATTGCTAATCCATTTCCTCCAGCCAT
>DAOPZB010000173.1:0-3719 GCA_035353195.1 Methanothrix sp.
CAGGCCCACGGCAATGAGGGGGATCAGGATGTCATTCAGAGCGATTGTCGACATGGTTACCTTTTAAGGGACTTGGCGCTTCACTGCATGTCATTGACGTGGTTGTGTTATTAATAATTGTCGTGACATACTTTGATTTCTCAGTTTATATGCAATCTTTAAGTAGTATTAAATTGTCTATAACATCATTAATAAGGAGGACTCAATGTTCGAAAAGATATTGATAGCTACGGATTTTTCCAATCACGCTGAGAAGATAATCGATTGCGTCGGCGAAATACCCGCAGTGAAAGAGGTAGTTCTCCTGCATGTGATCGCAAAGGATCCCCTGGCCAGGACATGGTCTCCAGGCGACGACCTGAAGCGTGCTACAGAGCAGATGGAGGCCCCAGCAAAGCAATTGAAGGAGTCCGGCCTCTCTGTAAAGGTCAGGGCGGAGATCGCAGAGGAAACGCCGGAGCATGTGGTGATCAGCCGGGTGGCCAGGGAGGAAGACGTATCGCTTGTGGTCATGGGTGCCAGGGGAAGGAGCATCTGGGAGGGGCTTGTCCTGGGCAGCGTCTCCAGCGGCTACCTGCGCTATGGCGACCGGGATCTGCTCATAATGCGCTACAAGAAAGATATGGGTAGGTTCTGCTCCCTGATATTCGAAAAGGTTCTGGCTCCCACCGACTTCTCTCTCGCAGGAAACGCGGCCATAGAGAGGATAAAACAGACCGGCCTCGCCAAGAACCTGGTCCTGCTCAATGTGGTGGCCAGGGGAGAAGACGCCTCGCGAGTGGAGGAGGCCATCTCTGCCGCAAAGTCCAGGCTGGATGAGATGGCATCCGATCTGAAGGGCTCAGGAATCGATGCCAAAACGGTGGCCGTCTCAACTCTGGGCCAGGGGGCGAGAACCTATGGATCGGGCGGAATGGTCAAGGTCGAAGCCACGCCCCTGGCGACGGTAGGCGGAGTGGTCGACAAGATATTGACTGTGGCGGAGATGGAAAACGCTTCCCTGATTGCCCTGGGATCGCACGGCAAGGGCTGGATCGACGAGGCCACCATCGGCAGCGTTGCCCAGGACGCGGCCCGCATGGGGCCAAGGCCGGTTCTGATAGTCAGATCCAGAAAATAGGCCTGATATCAAAATGCAAGGCCCACAAAAAAAAGCCAACCGGCAGAAAAGGGCTCTTGCATTTAATTTCTTATTTCCTATTTCCTGTTTATCTGCCCCAGAACGGATCCTTCTTCCTCTTGATGTTCAGGAAATTCTCCAGCACCTCGCGCTCGTCCTCGGCCAGCTTAGGCTTCAGCTCCAACTCCACAATGCGAGCGTGCTTTTCCGGGATGTTGACGTAGAGGATATCGCCCTCGTGGATCTGCCGGCCCACCGTCGGCCCGTCGATGGATATGGCCACCTCCTGGCCTACCGTCGCCGATCCCACGTTCTCGTTATGGGCCTGAATGCCTTTAACCTCGCCCACATTGGCCCCGTCCTCCCTCATGAGGTTGACCTGGGTGCGAACCACGCCGCCGATGATCTGCACCCCCACGATGGCCGGCTTGGACTGGCGGAAGACGCAGTCGGGCAGCAGCCGCACGGCTCCGGGCCGGATGACCGCCTCCAGCCGCTCCTGCTCAATTCTCGCCTTCTGCTCGTCCATCCACTGCTCGTAGTTCTCCAAAATGGAGTAGATGATGTCGCTGCAAAAGACTGGGGCATTGACCTTCTGAATCTCGCTGATGGCGTCGGGCAAAATCTCGACATTGAAGGCCAGTATGGCGGAGAGGAGCGGGTCCTTGATGGCCGCCGCCCGGATCACATCCCTCCGGGAGATGGGGCCGACATCGGCATAGTGAATGGCGATGCTCTTGGCCTTCAGCTCGCCCACTAAAGCCTCCAGGGAGCCGATGGTGTCCGCCTTGAGGATCACGCCCTCATTCTCGGTGTCTATCCTCACCGCCTCCAGCTCGGACTTGAGCTGCTCAGTGAGAGCCTCAAGCTCCTCCGGAGATGATACCACCCGGATGGTCGATCCCGCGAGAGCGCTCTCCAGCTTGGGAGCCGCCACCTTCACCCCTGAGGCCGCGACCACATGCTTGACCGGCAGAAACCTCTCCTCGCTCCTGATCTCCGCCAGAGGCTTGGGCTTTAGAAGAGCCCTGATCTTGGTGACAATGGGCTCGTGAGATGTTCCCACGATAACCGTATCTCCGGATTTGAACTCCCCGTTGTAGAGTATGACATCCAACGTGGTGCCCAGGCCCTTCTCCTCCTTGACCTCCAGGATGGTTCCAACCCCCGGACCGCTGGCGGTCAGCTTGAGGTTCTCCTTCAAAAACCTCTGGGCCAGGCCCACCAGCATCATGAGCAGGTCGGGCACACCCTCCCCGGTGACGGCGCTGATGGGGACGATCCCCACCGTCCGGGTGAAGTCGGGGATGCGGTCGTATCTGTCCCCGTCAAAGCCGTATTTGTAAAGCTCTCCCACCAGTTCGTACAGCTTGGTATCCAGCGCCTCCGTCACCCTCTCGCTCTGGGCTTTGAAGCTCTTGGAGAAGGGAGCATTGGGCGAAGCATGCCAGCCGCCGATGCGGTCCATCTTATTCGCGGCCACCACAAAGGGGGTCTTGAAGCGCTTGAGAATTCCCAGGGACTCAATGGTCTGGGGCTGAAAGCCCTCATTGACGTCCACGATGAGCACGGCCAGGTCGGCGAGCGAGCCGCCCCGGCTCCTCATGGAGGTGAAAGCATGATGGCCTGGAGTGTCAATGAAAAGCAGCCCCGGAATCTGCATCTCCTTTCCGAAGTGCGATCCGCAGAACTCCTGCACCACATCCAGCGGCACCTCCGTGGCTCCGATGTGCTGGGTGATCAGGCCGGCCTCACCCTTGGCAACGGCCGTTCCCCGAATCTTGTCCAGAAGGGTGGTCTTGCCGTGGTCCACATGCCCCATCACCACTACAATCGGCGTCCTGAGATTGGACTGGGACCCATTGGCTTTGCCGGACTTTTTGGACTTCTGTTGCATAGCGATCGCTTCTCGAAGGAAGTTATTCCGAAAAATGCTTTTTATTTTTTAAGAATTTAAAGGCTCCTATGAAAGGAGGCAGGGCGCGCCCGCCCTGCCTTGCCGTCCACCTCACTCATAGAGCCATGCTTCATCAATTCGCTTATAGTCCACCAACTCGTGGGCAGCGAAGTGGAGCGCAATCTCGCGAGCTGCCGATGCGGCAGAATCTGATCCGTGCACCACATTCCGTCCCGTCTCAATGGCATAGTCGCCCCGGATGGTTCCGGGAACGGCATCTACGGGATTGGTGGCTCCGTTCATCTTCCTCATGGCGGCGATAGCCCCCCGGCCCTCCACCACCATGGCCACAGACGGCCCAGAGGTGATAAAGTCCACCAGGTCCTGGTAGAACTTCTTGCCGACGTGCTCGGCGTAGTGCTCTTTGGCCTTCTCCACCGGCATCGTCGCCAACCTCATGGCCACGATCTTGAAGCCCTTCTCCTCAACGCGCTGCAGGATCTTGCCGATAAGGCCCCGCTGCACGCCGTCGGGCTTGACCATGATAAATGTCCTTTCCATCTCAGCCAGGCCTTATGCCCCCTTTCTGGCCCACTTGATCCTTCTGGTCACGCGGCCGAGAGCTACGTTATTCTCGCACTTGGCTGAGCAGAAGTAAAAGACCGTGCCGTCCTTCTTGGCATAGAGCTTGCCTGTGCCCGG
>DAOPZB010000174.1:0-3650 GCA_035353195.1 Methanothrix sp.
CAGAAACTCCCAGAGAGGTAAACACCAGGGCCATCATGCCTTCCACCACTCCCACTCCCTGAGGCACGGGAGAGACATTCCAGAATAAAATGCCCATAGCATATCCAGCCACGAGAGGCCCGAGCTCGATCGTCTGATGAAAGGCGGCAAAGAGGGAGTACAGGCTGGCGATATTGATCAAATGGGCTGCCAGGGCTATTGCGAGAGTGGCCGCCAGCCTCTGGGGGTGAGACCTGATGGCTGCGGCTGCATGGGAGAAGTCAGCAGCGTTTCCCGCCGCCCAGCCTTCGGGCAAAAAGGCACTTCTGTGAGCCAATTTGGCCAGGCGATCCATTGCACTCTGCAGCAAGCCTAAAGCCCTCCTCAATAGCAGAGGACGCCATAATCCCAGAACCAGAAAAAAGGCGAGGCTGCATAACAATACGATTAAAAAAACAGTAGCAGCGATCTCATAGCTTTGCAGCTTATTTTTCAGGGAGAGGTAGGCTATGCCTGCCGCCAGGACGAGGGCAAAGGCGCTGAAGTCCGCCGTTTGAGCCAGCAGCGTTCCCGCCGCCGCCCTGGCCGGCGGCTGCCCTCGATGAGATGCATTCTCCACAAACAGGGCCGCTCCGGCCATCCCCCAGGTGGGAGCAACCACATTGACGAACAGAGCGCCCAGTGTTACCGGCAGTAGATCGCGGATACGGCTCTCAATATCGACCGTATGAAAGGCCGCCCTGAACATCGCGGCAAAGACGGCATAATAGAAGAGCTGCAACAAGGCGGCCAGGATTATCCAAACAGGCTGTCCTTGAATCAGGGGGACAGCAGCCTTTTCAATCTCAGCCAGGTGGCCGACCATTAGCCATAAAAAAGCAGCTACAACGATCCAGAAGAGCCATCTCCCTTTTGCCACAGAAAAATTTTATTCTCTGCTGCATCTTAAGGCTATGGATAGCATAGGGTTATCCCTTAAGAGGTGGAATAGATAATGGATAATTGTGATCTACGATCTATCCGCCTTCTGGTCCATTCCTGCCCAGGAACTGCTCGGATTGCTGGGCACAGCCGAGGTGGGCCTGGATGAAGAGCAGGCCAAAGAGAGGCTGAGGAGATATGGCGCAAACCGGCTCGCTGCATCCAGGAAGTCTTATTCACTCCAATTGCTGCTGAATCAGTTTAAAAGCCCTATAATTCTGCTGCTGGTATTTGCCGCCGCCCTTTCCTTCTATCTGCATGAAGCGGCCAGCGCCCTGATAATCCTGGTCATTTTGTTGATAAGCGGCCTGCTGGGCTTCTCGCAGGAGAGGCGAGCAGCAGACGCCGTGGCCGGCCTGCTGGCCATAATTCAGATCAAAGCCATAGCCCTTCGCGGCGGGGAAGAGAGAGAGGTCCCGGTGGAGGCTGTGGTGCCCGGAGATATCATAGCCTTGAAGGCGGGAGATATCGTTCCGGGCGACTGCCTCATCCTTTTCAGCAAAGACCTCTTCGTCAGCGAAGCGACACTCACCGGAGAGACCTATCCGGCTGAAAAAACGCCCGGAACTGTCGACCGGGACACGCCTCTCAGCCGGCGGGTCAACTGCCTTTTTATGGGAACCAATGTGGTCAGCGGAACGGCAAGAGCAGTGATAGTCAATACAGGGACGAAGACTGAGCTGGGTAGAATATCTCAGCGGCTGAAGGTACTGGAGCCTGAAACCGATTTTGAGAGAGGGGTCAGGCACTTCGGATACCTGCTCATGGAGATGACGATGCTGCTGGTAGTTGCCATCTTCGCCATAAACGTCTACCTCGACCGTCCCATCATAGACTCATTCCTCTTTTCGCTTGCCCTGGCCGTAGGCCTGACGCCCCAGCTCCTCCCCGCCATCATCAGCATAAACCTGGCACATGGAGCCAGGCAGATGGCCATGCACAAAGTAATAGTCAAGCGCCTGGCCTCCATAGAGAATTTCGGGAGCATGAATGTCCTGTGCACCGACAAGACGGGGACCCTGACGGAGGGCAAGGTGAAGATGCATTCCGCAGTGGACGCGGATGGCAGAGAGAGTGGAGAGGTTTTTCTTATGGCCTATGTCAATGCCTCCTTTGAGACGGGATTCACCAATCCCATCGACCAGGCCATCCTCAATTATGGAAAACCCGATATTTCAGGCTTCAGGAAGCAAGACGAGGTGCCCTATGATTTCATAAGAAAGCGCCTCAGCATTCTGGCATCGTCCGGCAGAGAAGATATCTCAGA
The DNA here is from genome assembly GCA_035353195.1 of Methanothrix sp. Classification (GTDB taxonomy): domain Archaea; phylum Halobacteriota; class Methanosarcinia; order Methanotrichales; family Methanotrichaceae; genus Methanothrix. The sequence goes on from DAOPZB010000174.1 coordinate 2,228, forward strand.
GCATATAGAGAATATCATAGTAACCAAGGGAGCCGTGGCCAATGTTTTGGAGATCTGCACATCCGCCGCGCTGGCCGGAGAGGTTGTGGATATCTCGCAGGTAAAAGACCGGTTGCAGGCAAAATTTCAGGAGATCAGCAGCCTCGGATTTCGGGTTTTGGGCCTGGCCAAAAAGGCTACCGATAAAGATTCCCTCACTGCCGGGGATGAAAAGGATATGACCTTCCTGGGGTTCCTGGTATTCTTCGATCCTCTCAAGGAGGGCATCGGAGAGACGATTAAGGAGCTGGGCCGGCTTGGCATCAGGCTGAAGATAATCACCGGCGACAGCCGGCAGGCAGCCGCCAGCATCAGCAGGCAGTTGGGCCTGCAAAGAGAGAGGATTCTGACCGGGCCGGAGAGTAGCAGGCAGAGCGACGAAGCCCTGCAGAAGCTGGTTTCTGAGGTTGATGTCTTTGCCGAGGTTGAGCCGAACCAAAAGGAGAGGCTCATCCTGGCCCTGAGAAAGAGCGGATGCGTTGTGGGCTACATGGGCGACGGCATCAACGATGCTTCCGCCCTTCACGCCGCCGATATCGGACTGTCTGTAGATGGCGCGGTGGACGTGGCCAAGGAGGCAGCAGACATCGTCCTCCTGGAAAAGGACCTCATCGTCCTGAGACAGGGCATTGTCGAAGGGAGAAGGACATTCTCCAACACCATGAAGTACGTCTTTATGGCCACATCCGCCAACTTCGGAAACATGTTCAGCATGGCCATTGTATCACTGTTCCTGCCCTTCCTTCCACTTCTTCCCGCCCAGGTGCTGCTCACCAACCTGCTGACAGACCTTCCGGAGATGACCATCGCAGGAGACAGAGTGGACCCGGAGATGGTATCGTCCCCCAGACGATGGTCAATCTCATTCATCAGGAATTTCATGGTGACATTCGGCCTGCTCAGCTCTCTATTCGACTTCCTGACATTTGGGGCTCTACTCTTTCTTTTGCATGCCGGGGTGGATCAGTTCAGGACCGGCTGGTTTATCGAATCAGTGGTTTCAGCCTCCTTTGTTGTGCTGGTCATCCGCACCAGAAGGCCATTTCTCCTGTCCCGGCCCGCACCACTATTGATGGCTGTGACGCTCCTGGCCGCACTTCTTGCTCTCATCATGCCATACAGCCCGCTGTCTGAGCCCTTTGGCTTCACAGAAATGCCTGGCTATTTTCTGATCGCCATTGCCGTCATTGTGGGGATTTACATAGCAGCCGCAGAACTGATCAAGAAGATTTTCTTCCGCAGGGTGGCAGTGCACAAGGCATGACTCCATCCGTGAGCGCATCTTATCAATGCCGTCATGGTGGCTTCGCCTTCTGATTATCTTTGACCATGCGGAGAATTTACCATCGCTTTGGCCATTCTAACGGCAATTCCGCTTCCGGGC
>DAOPZB010000175.1:0-3646 GCA_035353195.1 Methanothrix sp.
ATAATCTCTTACACCAAAAAAGATAAATATGATCTATTGCGACAGAAATTGTACATGATCATTTATAGAGATATCTTCTTTGATAATGAGGAGATATCGGAAGGATAGGTGGGCACAATAATGAAGCTTAATACTATTATTCTTATGGGGCTGATTACACTGTTCGTAGCAGCCGTGACCGTAAATGCCGAGGACACCGCAAAAGCGGAAATGGAGAAAGGCTCTGCCGCAGTGGAGAATGCCGCAGGAGAGGCAAAGCAGACGGTTGTAGTCGCTGCCGAAAATGCATCTGCCAGGGCGGAAGAGGTAGTTGAAAATGTAGCAGCCAAGGCAGAGGAGCTAAAGGAGGGCGCAACTGCAAAGGCTGATGAGGCTGCAGAAAGCGCAACCGCAAAGGCTGAAGAAGTTGAGGAGAAAGCCAAAGAGTCTGCGGAGAAGTCTACACCCGGGTTCGAATGCCTCTTTTCCTTGACGGGACTTCTCGGAGCAGCATGGCTTCTCACAAGAAGGGAATGAAGCACAAAACCCATTCCCACTCATTTCTTTCTTTTTAAGAATTACCACACCTATTATTTATGTTATGAAATCCTTTAATCATGTGGTGATTATTCATGCCTCCTCAAACGATCAAAGAGGCCCAATTCTGGGAGAAGCTGGATGGAGATGTCTCCTGCCATCTCTGCCATCAGGAGTGTCGCATTCGCCCCGGCAAGAGAGGCCTGTGCTCTGTGCGTGAGAACCAGGACGGAAAGCTGATGAGCCTGGTATATGGAAGCCTTGTTGCCGCCAATGCCGATCCCATAGAGAAGAAGCCCCTATTCCATTTCCTGCCGGGCAGCTTCTCCTATTCCATAGCCACGGCTGGCTGCAACTTCCGCTGTCTGCACTGCCAGAACTCAGAGATCTCCCAATTGCCCAGGGAGACGGGCAGGATTCCAGGGCAATTCGTCTCACCCCAGCAGGTGGTAGAGCAGGCGCTATCCCTGGGCTGCTCCTCCATCTCCTGCACCTACACCGAGCCCACTGTCTTCCTGGAGTACGCCCTGGATGTAGCCGCTGCCGCTCGCCAGTCGGGGCTCAAGAATGTCTTTGTGAGCAACGGCTACATGAGCGAAAGGGCCGTGCAAAAGATCGCGCCATTGCTGGATGCAATCAATATCGACCTGAAGGGAGACGACCAATTCTACAGGAAGGTCTGCTCTGCCCAACTGGAGCCGGTCCGGCAAAACATCGAACTCTTCTGGAAAATGGGAGTCTGGGTGGAGGTCACAACCCTGCTCATACCCGGATACAACGACTCTGATCCCGTCCTGGAGGAGATCGCCCGATTTCTGGCGTCCATAAGCCCGGATCTTCCCTGGCATGTCTCCGCATTCTATCCCATGTACCGCATGAAGGACGTGCCCAGGACGGATACGGAATCTTTGCGCCGGGGCCTCTCTGCCGGGAGGAGAGCCGGGATCAAGCACGTCTACGCCGGCAATATCCCCGGAGAGAGCGAAAACACCCTCTGCCCCTCCTGCGGCGAGCTGCTCATCGAACGCATTGGCTACAGGATCATGAGAAACTCTTTGAGGGAGGGGTGCTGTCCGCACTGCCGTACGGCACTGGCCGGCGTATGGTCCTGATTCTATATTTATTAGATTATGATCAGATTTGATCTGATTTTGATCAGATGGTCATCGTCGATCGGGCGGACAAAACTCTTAAGTATGCGGCGGTCGTGCCATTCATCTTATGCCGTTTTGCACTGTAGAAGAGGCCATCTCCGAGATCCTGGCAGGCCGCTTTATCATCATTCTGGACGACGAGAACCGCGAGAATGAGGGCGACCTGATGATGGCCGCCGAAAAGGTAACTCCTGATGCCATAAACTTCATGGCCCGCCATGCCCGCGGCCTGATCTGCATGCCCATGACGGCCGAGAGGCTGGCGGAGCTGGAGGTCTCCCTCATGACCAGCCAGAACACCGAGTCCATGGGCACGGCCTTTACGGTCTCGGTGGATGCACGCCGCAATACCACCACGGGCATCTCCGCCTTCGACAGAGCCGTGACTGTGCAGACGCTCATCGATCCTGCCACCAGGAGGACAGATCTGGTCACTCCGGGCCATCTCTTCCCCTTGCAGGCCAAGGAGGGGGGCGTCCTGCGGAGGACGGGACACACCGAAGCCTGCGTGGACCTGGCCAGGCTGGCTGGGCTGTATCCGGCGGGAGTGATCTGCGAGATCATGAATGAGGACGGCAGCATGTCCCGCCTGCCGGAGCTGGAGGCCTTTTCCCAAAAGCACGGCCTGAAGATGCTCACCATCGAGAGCCTCATCAAATTCAGGATGAAGAGAGAGAAGCTCATCCGCAAGGTATCAGATGTCTCCCTGCCCACGGAGTTCGGATATTTCCGGGCGGTGGGCTATGAGTCGGTTCTAAACGGCCAGTGCCACATCGCCCTGGTGGCCGGAGACCCGGCGGCCCCCAATGCCCTGGTGCGGGTGCACTCCGAGTGCCTGACCGGCGACGTATTCTCCTCCCAGCGCTGCGACTGCGGCGAGCAACTGAGAAGAGCGCTTCAACTCATAAATAAGAATGGAAATGGCGTTCTGCTTTACATGCGCCAGGAGGGACGGGGCATTGGTCTCGCCAACAAGCTGCGCGCCTATGCCTTGCAGGACGAGGGCTCGGACACGGTGGAGGCCAATCACAAGCTGGGCTATCCCGCCGACCTGCGGGACTACGGCATCGGCGCTCAGATCCTCTTCGACCTGGGCATCAGGGAGATGCGCCTTCTCACCAACAATCCCAGGAAGGTCATCGGCCTGGAGGGCTACGGCCTGAAGATAGTGGAGAGGCTGGCTCTGGAGATCGAGCCCAACAATGTAAACCGCAAATATCTGGAAACCAAGAGGGACAAGATGCACCACATGCTGCTGCAAAAGGATGCCCCCTGATCCTGCGGACTATGAAGAGGGAGGGCTATCTTTCTATTTTAGCCTTCAATTTTTATAGTCCTCCATCTCACGAACCATTGCCGCCATATCATGGACCAGCTTCTCGCTTATATCCTCCAGCCTCACCCGGCGCAGGACATTGTCCACCTCGATATCCCCCATGACGATCTTGGGAAGGCTGCTGTGCTTGAAGCCCTCCACTATGGCATAGTCCACGCCGTCCGCCTCCAGCTCGGCCAGGGCAGCCTCCAGGTCCCCAATCTCCCGTGATACCTTCAGCCGTGCGTTTCCCAGGCCAATTGTCACATCCGCCCCGGCATCAAAGTGCCGGGCGGTGTCCCCCCGGTCCACCGCATGGCCGGCCATGTTCTTGATGGTGCCCACCCGGCCGTGCCTGGCCAGGGAAGCGACCAGAGCGCAGACCAGGGTGGTCTTGCCCGTCTTCTTGGTGCCTACCACGGATATGACTTTCATGCTCTCATACCCTCATATTCTCATGCGTCTATAATCCCTTACTCTCAATCCCTGATCAGCTCGATTAAGAATCGGGAGAATCCGATGAGGTCAGAGACCCGGGCATTCTCATTGTTGCCGTGGATATTGCTCTCCAGTTGCCTTCCCACACCGAATACACAGGTGGCAATCCCCGTCTTCTCAGTGGCATAGGCCTGATCCAGGCTGCCCTGGGCTCCGGAGAGGC
>DAOPZB010000176.1:0-3622 GCA_035353195.1 Methanothrix sp.
AGGGCTGAGCGTCTCTGTCCGTTGCTGCGAAAATGCCTTCTTTGTGAGTTTTTTTTTGTTCTCTTTGTGTTTGTGGTGGAAGTCCGGGGGAGCACTGGGCGGGACCTGGTGCAAACGCGTCCACCACAAAGGCGCAAAGGCACAAAGCCACAAAGGCGCACAAAGAACGAAGTTTCATTATTAAATTTTAAAAATGGGGGCTACGAAAGGAGCAATTTTCCGGTGAGGGTTATTCGCACCTCTTTGATTTTTCCGATTTGCTTCACATCCAGTGCCTTCATGTCGGCGAGCCTGACCACCTGGCGGGAGATGGTGCTCTCCGACACGGCGAGGCGATGGGCGATATCCTTGATATTGGTGGTTTTCGCAGCCAGTACATCTCTGAGAATGTTCTTCTGCTTGTCCTCCAGGACAGAGGTGATATTGGGCAGATCGATCTCCGTCAATGTCCTGTCGATGTCGCTGTAGCAGGTTGTCCGGCTGATTTTGAGGGAGAGAGAAAGGCAGGCTATGGAGAAGGCTAAAAAGATCTCCCGAGGGCCGCCGGAGAGGTTGGCTATGACCTGGCTACCCTCCTCGATATTGTCCAGCAGGGATCGAAGGGACATCACCATGCCTTCGAAGTCATGGTGGTCGACGCGGTGGACCTGGAGGTCGATGGAACTGGAGATCTGGCGGGAGAGGTCCCTCACCGCTGAGACCGTCAGCTCTCCGCGACCGTCCTTCTCCTGCTCCGGGCGGATGAGCAGGATCCTGTCGCCTCCCTCGATTCCGTATTTTACAATCAGTGATACGATTTGGGATGCGTCGAAGCCGGAGAGAGAGACATAAGTTTTCATCATTCGTTATCCCAAATTTAATGCATAAATGCTTTTCCGTTTCAAAAATAAGTATGTGAAGACAGAATCATACGTAATACTGATATTATTGCATTTATCGACAAATTTAAGTTCATGGAGGGAGAATGACTGGCTAATGCCTCATAAAATCACTATGATCACCAGGCCTCTTGCCGGATTCGAGGTTCCATCTTCCGAGGGCCATCAGCTCTACTCTGCCATTCTGGGCATTTTGAGGGATACGGAGGCTGGGCAAAATTCATCCGGCAGCTCTCTTCCTCTGGACGGATACGGCATTCCTGTACTTGCTAGCAGGCCGTCTTTGACCTCTTTTTCCCTCTGCCCTCTGCAGGGCAGGTTCAAGCGCTCTCTGTCACCGAAGAGAAAGGAGCTGGACCCAGGAGAGAGGTACGGCCTGGCGCTGGGCATAACCGATCCCCGCGAGGTGGATGTCTTCCACTCCGCCCTTCAGCCGCTCTTGTCCCGGAAGAAGAATCTGAGGCTGAAGAAGGGGGAACTGCGAGTGGAGGAGCTGGCCGGGTCTTCGGCGAGCTTCCAGGATCTGATGCAGGCTTTGCAGGGCTGCAAGGATCTTTGCATCGATTTTGAGTTCAAGTCGGTGACAATCATTCCCTATCGAAACAGCAAGATGTTTGAGATGTTTCCCCATCGAGAGGCGGTCTTTCATTCCCTGCTCGCCAAGTGGAACGCGGTCTGTCCAGAGGACCTCAGGATTGGCCTTGAGAGGGATGATTTGCGGCGCTACATTTCGGAGAGGCCCATGGCTTATGAGACAAAGAGCGCGGTCATAAACACTGTCTACGACAGGGTCAGAGCACAGGCCAGGCCCATCATCCGGCTGGGGTTTGTGGGAAGCATCAGGTATGCGTTTTCCCGTGACGCTCCTGAAGAGCTGCGCCGGCAGGTATGCGCCCTCGCCAGGTTCGCCGAGTACAGCGGAGTGGGCAGCAGCGTGGGGCACGGCTGCGGAGCGGTGGCGGTGAGGATTGAAGAGGGGAAGGAGTAGAGTCGAATGGTTATGATAATCTCGGCTCATCATTTGGCTGGACCTGGTGCAGCCGCGTCCACCACAAAGGCACAAAGTCACAAAGGCGCACAAAGACTATTATAATTATCCTAATATTCCCCAGGCGGGCCGGGAAGGCGGGTCCTTCAATTAAAAAATGGTTCATCGCTATTTTATATGGGCGATGAAGTTATTCATTGTCTCTGCGCCTCTGCGCCTCTATTCCTTTGCTCCTCTGTGGTTTAGTTAGTAAGTTGTTGAAAATTAAGCTATTGTGCTACTGAACAAAACCACAGAGACACAGAGGCACAGAGATGAGATTAACCCCAGATTCACCCCGCGCACCAAAGCCTTAAACCGGAGGAGTTTCAAAGAAGTCTCAAAGAAGTCTCGAACCAATCAGTCGAAGAGACTCTCCGGGGTAATTCTGTGCAGCTTGTGATCAACAGCTTTGGTGCCAGTCTCAGGAAGAGCGGGAACTGCTTTGCCGTAAAGAGGGATGAGAGGAGCTTTGAGATAGCCGTGAGCAAGGTGAGCAGCATCCTGATCACCACGGCGGCGAGCATCACCACCGATGCCATCAAGCTGGCGCTGGACAACAACATCGACATCGTTTTCCTTGACTCTTATGGCAATCCCTACGGGCGGGTCTGGCATCCTAAGCTGGGCAGCACCACCCTCATCAGGAGGAGGCAACTGGAGATTTACGACACGCCGGACGGCCTGAATCTGGCCAGGGAGTGGGGCGTAAAGAAGCTGGAAAACCAGATAGATTTCCTGTCAAGGCTCGGCAAGACGCGGGAGGAGAAGAGGGATGACCTGGACAGGCAGATCAGGGAAATTGAGCAGTTCAAAGAGCAGATGAAGAGGCTCCGGGGCACGATTGAAGCCCGGCGGCAGGACATGCTGGGGCTGGAGGGAATGGCGGCCAGGGTCTACTTTGAGGCCATATCCTCCATCATGCCGGAGAGGTACCGGTTTGGAGGTCGGAGCAGAAATCCGGCCAGGGATGAGTTCAATGCCCTGCTCAACTACGGCTACGGGGTGCTCTACTCCCTGGTGGAGAAGGGCTGCATCATCGCCGGCCTCGATCCCTACCTGGGATTTCTGCATTCGGACTCCTACAACAAGAAGTCTCTGGTCTTCGATCTCATAGAGCTGTTCAGGATCTATGTTGACGAGACGGTGGTCTATCTCTTCAGCAGGAGGATGGTCAAGGACGATCTCTTCGAGGCTTTAGAGCAGGGCATGGGCCTGTCCAAGGATGGCAAAGCGGCCCTCATCGAGGCTCTCAACAGGAAGCTTGAGGAGACGATACTCTACCGTGGCCGCAATATCAAGACCAGGAATACCATCCAACTGGAGTGCCACAGAATTGCCAACTCACTGATCCGCCCGGGCGAGGAGCTGGCGGAGGACTATGACAAAAATGTCCTGGACCTGGAGGAAGAGCAAGAACAAGACCAAGAGCGAGGAAAAGAGAATAGCGCGCCGGGGGAAGGCAAAGGCTGCGGAGGCGGCTAGATGCTGGTCTGGGTCATCTACGATATCTCTGAGAACAGTATCCGAAGCCGGGTAGCGAAGCTGTGCAAGAACTACGGGCTGTTCCGGGTGCAGAAGAGCGCGTTTCTCGGAGACCTGAACAGGAATGAATCCGACTCCCTGGCTCTGGAGTGCCAGGAAGCGATTGAGGAGACGGATTCGGTCTATGTCTTTCCCATGTGCGAGGACTGCTTTGAAAAGATCAAGCTCATTG
>DAOPZB010000177.1:0-3563 GCA_035353195.1 Methanothrix sp.
TGACCGCAGCCGCGCCCATGATAAATAGAAATACTTCTAAATTATGTTCGACAACCTTCACTTTGAAAGGTAATATCAGTACTAGAAAGGCTATAAAGAACAAAGCCATATCTATGGTAGTAACTTCGAGACCCATTAAAGAGACCATTAGACCACCTCGTTATTCCAATCCTACATCCGCCCTCCGAATTGAGAGCCTGGTAGTCGGATGTCCTCCCAATATTAAACGCTTTTGGTTTTTATTTGGGCGATTAGACCGATAAGGATCGGGAGAATTCGTATTCATTGGAGCTTTTCAGGTCAAAAAGGAAATAAGGTAAATTAAAAACCTAAAATATACGGGAAATCATCATCTATAATTTAAATTGAGATTGCAGATCTTCAAAGCATCTAAATCCGGAAATAATGCCTAAAAAGGTTTTTTTCAAAATTGTTATTTGGCTATTTTCCATTGAATTGGCCAGAACTGGGCAGGAGAAATCAGGATATGGAATGATCAGCAGGCCAAGAGAGATAAAATAATAAGGAGAGGGAAAAAAGTGCCTGCAGGCCCTGGACCTAAGGCGGAGAAGAGATCGGTTTCGTGCGGATGACCAGCACCGGCCTGCCGGCTTTTTTGGCCACATCGTAAGTTATGCTCCCCACAGTCAACTGCTCAAACCATCCCTTCCCGTAGGCATTCATGGCAATCATCGAGACCTTCTCTTTGCCGGCGAGAATGCTTATTTCTTCGGCGGGGCTGCCGACACTGACATGGGTGCGGGCCTTGATGCCTGCTTTTTTAATCTCAGAGGCGAGGACGTCGACCTTTTTGCTCGCCTCCTCAACATGATGGCCCACCTCCTTCCAGGTCTCTCCCTGGAAGACCACATGCTGCAGCAGGATCTCGCTCACGCCTTCACTTCTTTTGATGAGGTCGATGGCCTGTTCGGCAGGCTTTGACAGATCGGTAGGGCAGAGAACTCTTGCCAAGGGATGAGGGCAGAATTCCTCCAATCCTATGCCTTCCTCTCCCTCCAAGATGCGGTAATGCATGAGCAGAAGCGTCGTATTTCCATAGCGCAGAACGTTCTTGGCGACGTTTCCCAGGAGAAGGCCCTCGATGACGCCCTTTCCTCGCGCGCTCATGGCAATCAGATTAGCCCCCTCAACATCAGCCACCTTCTGTATTGCCCTGTGCAATTCCCCCTCGGTCAGGACCTGCACCATCGTTTTAACATTGAGACCTTTGCCCTGCAAGAGCATCTCTTGTTCGGACAGCTTGGCCTGCGCCTCGGCAACCCTCCCCCCCGGGTCCCAGACTCTGGCCAGAGGATCTGCCGGACCGATGATATGCAAAAGGATCACGTCCTTTGCGCCGGGAAATTCCTTTACGCATTCGATTACTGCTTTTGAATTCTGGGAAAAGTCAGTCGGAATTAAAATCTTTTCAAACAAAATTCCACCCAGACTACTATATAAAACGCATCATATTTAAATTTATTTCAAAAAAAGGGGATTGCCAAAGGACCCTTCCTCGATCTCCATCAATTCCCGCCAGGCGGCCTTGCATTCGCAATCAAGTCCGGCAAAGGCAGCCGTGTCCTGGGTGATGGCGTGCTTTCGAATGGCTGCCGCCAGGGCGTCGTCGCACTGCCCGCAGTTATGCGGACCGCGGCGGGTGCCGGCTCCCACAGGATCGCAGACTATGGGGCAGGTGGCGCTTTTGATGACCTCCAGTGCCGACCATAGCCACGGCGGGCGAAACTCGCCCCGCTGCCACATGCGCTCCACCAGGGTGTTCCTCTGCACATTGCACAGGTTCAGGGAGAGGATGTCGGCATGGGCCGCCGCGGCGCAGGCTGAGGCCACGGCATCCCGCAAAGCCTGGCCCTCGGAGAGCAGGGGCGGCTTGAGCAGCAGGTAGGCCTTCACCCGCCCGCCCTGGTCGTGCACCGCATGGGCAGCATCCACGAAGTCCTGGAAGGAGAAGCCCTTGCGGATGACGTGCTCCCGGATGAGGTCGGATGACGTCTCCAGGCCGATGGCAAACTCGGTGGGAAGACGAGAGAGGCAGGAGCTGATGGTCTGCTCGGCCACATACTCCGGCCGGGTCTCGATGACCAGCTTTTTCATGCCCAGGGACTCCAGCCGCTTGAGTATCTCATCCCGCGCAGCGACGGGCATCTCCTGGGGGTCGAGGAAGCTGCCGCTGGTGTAGATCTTGACCACAGAGACCTCCGGCGAGGACCGCTGCATTGCATACTCGAATTGAGCGATCAGGTCGTCAGAAGTGGCCGGCGCGCCCTCTCCGGCGTAGCCGCACATGGTGCAGCGGTTCCACCGGCAGCCCACGGTGCGCAGGATCACGGTCAGGGATTCCGCCGCTCTGCCGTCTTGCAGGTCCTGGGAGCGCCAGACGGTGACCGGCTTCGTGAGGTCCAGCTCACGATCCCGCTCTCGTTCAGACATTGATTTTGCCATATCTTCATCCCAGATATTGCAGGGCGCTGATTCCTGCCGAGGCCCCGGAGCCCACGGCGGTGGCCACCTGCAGCCTTCCTCCGGTCAGGTCGCCGGCGGCGAAGACTCCGGGCATGCTCGTCTCCTGATTGAGGCGGTTGACCTTGACAAAGCCGCCCGGCGTAAGCTCCAGGCCCAGGGACTCGGCCAGCTCCACATTGGGCTTCATGCCCATCTCCACGAATACGCCCTCCACCTTGGAGGAGCGGGGGGTGTTGCCCACCTTGAACTCCACGCTGGTGACGAACTGCTCGCCCTGGATCTCCGTCACCTCCGCACCGAAGGTGGCGGCGTAGTTGGTCAGGTTCTTGATGCGCTCCAGGTAGACCGACTCGGCGACGAGCCTGTCGCGCGAGGAGATGAGGTGCACCCGGCTGGCGATGCCCGCCAGGTAGAGGACCGCCCGGGCCGCGCCGTTGCCGTAGCCCACAATGGCCACCGGCTTGTTTCGGAATAGCGCACCGTCGCAGTGCACACAGTAGGAGACGCCCCGGCTGGTAAGCTCCTTTTCTCCAGGCACGCCTATGGGGCGATGGCTGGCCCCCATGGCCAGGATGACCGCCTTTGATTCGTACTGCCAGTTCTCGGTCTTGAGGCGGAAGAAGTCGCCCAGGTTGACGATCTTCTCCACCTGATCAGTCTGGTTTTCCGCCCCGGACTTCTGGGCCTGAGTGAGCATCCTCTCCGACAGCTCTATGCCCTGGATGCCCTCCGGAAAGCCGGGGTAGTTTTCATAGAGGCCGCCCATGGACTGCTGAGATGCGTAGATGTTGCCGAGGACCAGCGTATCCTTGCCGCCTCGCGCGCAGTACATGGCCGCGGTCAGCCCCGCCGGGCCCGCTCCCACTATGACGACGTCATGCAAGCCAATATCACCATAAACAAGCAGCCCTTCAAGGTAGATAAAGGGTATGCAGGCTTGACGGGAGGGCGGCTTTGGAGCGATTTTACCCGCAATGTTTTTAGACTAGAAGGTGATTGTAGGGGATGCCTCGTGCAGCATGCGAGCGCCGATAGTGTAGCGGTTATCACTAGGCGTTGCCAACGCCTAAACTCGGGTT
>DAOPZB010000178.1:0-3551 GCA_035353195.1 Methanothrix sp.
CACTCCGGACACTCCACAGTGAACTTCTCAAACTCATCTACCTTCTCCTTCTCGCGCTTGAGCCTGGTCCTCTCCTTCAGCTTCTCCGGCTCTACCCTCTCTATCTCTCTCAGCTTCTCTATCTCTTCCACTTTCCATCTCTCCCCGGCGCCTCGTCTAGGTAAAGCTTCTTTCCGACGTGGGCAGCGGCATCTACTCCTCTATTTGGTCGAACGATGATGTACGGATGGTTAACCGGCCCGAATATATCTAAAATTTTTCCCACTCGCGTCCTCTTCTGATCAACTGCCCAGGAACCCACCCTGGGGATCTCAATGTTGCTTTCTGCACTTTCTGCAATCTGCTCGCTTTGGACAATTAATTTATTTTGTACTGCATGAAGAGCGGTGCCTAATCTCTTCAAGAGGCCACCTCATCTATATAGATACGGAACTACTATTTAAGCATTCCGAAAACCATTTATGCAAGACAGATTTCCAGTTCAGCTCAACATCTGCATGATCATGCTCGTGCTCATGCCCATTCACCATGCCCACCGCCTAAAGGCTTATCATCCCAGGCCGGCAAATAGAGATTTGATGTTTGAAAAGCTTCCCACCGTACCCACCTCCCAGGAGCTTCTTGACAAAGCCTTCCGGAGGGCCTCCAGGGCCGAGGATAATGAGTCCATGATTCAAAATGCCGGCAATATACTCTCCGACAATCTCTCCAACATGATCCGCAAATTTCCCTCATTTGAGAGGCTTCCTCCCTTTTACCGGGAGATGGCAAACGTCATGGTGGGCGAGGACCGCCTGAGGATCAGCCTCTCCCGCCTGGGCTGGGCCGCAAAGCAGACCAGGCTGATCACCAGGGAGTTTACTGCCAAGATCAAGCGCTCCCGCGGCCAGGACAGCACTCCCGCCAGGAAATCCGCCTTTGGCCGCTTCTCTTCGGTTATGAGGTCCATTGAGAAGGACCTTCTCTTCTTGAACGAGGCCAGGAACCTGCTCCGCCACATTCCTATGGTGGATGCGACCCTGCCCACCATTCTCATTGCCGGCTATCCCAATGTGGGCAAGTCGAGCTTCATAGTCCTGGTTACCGGAGCCAGGCCGGAGATCGCCAGCTATCCCTTCACCACCAGGGGGATCTTCGTGGGCCACTTTTCCAGGGGAGAGCAAAAGTATCAGGTGGTGGACACGCCCGGCCTCCTGGACCGGCCCATGCAGGACAGAAACGAGATCGAACGGCAGACGGTTGCCGCCCTCAGCCATTTGCAGGGAGTGGTGCTCTATATCGTGGACCCCAGCGAGCACTGCGGCTATCCCCTTGCCTCCCAGCTCTCCCTCGCGACCGACCTCAAGGAGTGGATAAAGCTGCCCATGCTGGTTGTGGCCAATAAGGCGGACATAGCAAATGTTGAAACGGGAGCGTCAAGCGGAGAGGATTTCCATTGGAAGATGTCGACTGAGACCGGGGAGGGCGTGGATGCAGTGCAGGAGGAGTTGATCAGCCTGCTGCAGGCCGCTGCAAAAGAAGCTTTGACGGCTCAGGAACAGTCGCTGGGACACTCGCAGGAACAATCGCAATCTTCAGAGGACCGGGCCGTTCAGAGCTGAGACTGTAGATCGAGAGCTGAATGCAAAGCTATGGCCTTTGCTTGATGATATACTCCACCAGCTCCCGGGAGAGCCTGGTCTCGCGGGATACGGCGCTGGCGATGTCGCTCATATCGGCACCGCTGGTGGCCAGCCGGTCGATACGCTTGAAGACGGCTTCATCGATATTGTAGTATTCGTCAATCTCCTTTCTATGGCCGTAGAGGTCGCCCTCAAAAAGCTCCACACCTTGAATGGAGAGAAACATCTCACTGGCCCGGGAGATGGTTTTTCTGTAGGAGGCGGGCACCTGGATCACTCTGATGCCGGGACAGATCTGCATCAGTTTGAACATGTCGGCGTTCGCCGCCCGGAAGGCCAGGTGCACCATCTGTTCATTTCGGTTCAGGTCTTCGATCTCATTCTTTGAACTGACAACTCTTAGCTTCATCGATATCCACACCGTCAGAAAGGGGCATTAACAGTTTTAACAATCTTTCATTGATCTGGAGGAATATAAGTTTATTGTTTGTCAGGCAAAATTGTTTGAATTGGGCAATTGCGGGCGGCTTTCTCCGGGAAGCGACTGTTCCGGCAAAGCAATGAGAAAAGGAATGCGCAATTTGACCGGCCGGCTGAATCCTCACTCACATGCTTTTAGATTTATTAAATTGATTTAATTGATAAGTCATGCGCGACGGTCAGGCGCAGAACATGGAGCTGCTCGAAGAAGCACCTCTCGCTTGCCACGACCTGCGCCTCCAGGCAGGCGGTGGCAGCCGACTCCAGCACCTCCGGCAGGCCGGTGAGGCTGGAGATGAGTAGAAGGGCTCTGCCCTCAGGATTTAGGTGACCGGCCAGGTCTGCCAGGAATCTGTCCACCCCCTCCCGGCCGCTCGCCCCGCCGTCCAGGGCCCGGTCTATCCACCGGCCCGTCCGCTCCTCCGGCTCTGTGGGCAGGTAGGGGGCATTGAAGAGCACCAGGTCATAGCGCCCTTTGATTCCGAAAAACAGGTCCGCCCGGACGAAATCCACTTCGGAGGCTCCAGGGCCTTCCGGAGCCTCACCAGCCATTGCCGCCTTGGCCGCCCGCAGGGCGTGGGGATTGATGTCGGTGGCGGCCAGCCGGCGGACACGCCCGGCCAGCTCCCGGCTGATTAGACCGCTGCCGCAGCCTATCTCAAGGACGCTATCCTGGGGGCGGGCCTCGGCCTGGGCGGCGGCCAGGAGCAGGAAGGTGTCCTCGGCGGGAGGGTAGACCTCATCGCGATCGTAGGCAAGGGGATGGCCGGGCATGGATGGGAATAGCTCACCATGAGGAAGATAAGCTTTGGCTTATTCTATTCATCGGGTTTTGCTGAGCATGATGCAGTCCAAAATCGAGACCTATACGGATCTATTTTACACTGTAAAGGAAGAATACGCAAAAGAGCTGGATAGCATCGATTCGGAGAGCGAGTTCATCGAGTTTTCTAATTTCAAAGAGCTGAGAAGGTCGGTTGAGGAATGCTGAGGTAGAGGGAACCCTATCGGCCTGCTGTGATCAAAAGGCTCGCTAGAATAAAGGATTGCAGTCGCAGATTTCGGATTCGGTGGCAGCCTTTCAGTCAAATCTATTAAAATTTAGTGCCCCTGTTGGACGCAATCGTCTATATGATTGCTCAAGTGCTTAGATGCAACTATGGCCCGGAAGGAATTAAGCGCAATATGTCTCGTATCGCTCGTGATCATGCTGTCAGTCCCAGCGCTCGGCGAGTCGAATGGCTCGATATACGATCTGAAGTCCACGGTATCCGCCTTCGAAGACGCTCGCATGAATGCTGAGGACCTGGCTTTCTATCTGGCAACCCATAACTTTGATGCCAAGCCCAAAGGCGGTCATGTAGAAGTCAATTTAGGTGGCAGCATCTGCAAGCTCACGCCCAATGGTGCGGCGCCTGGCCTCTGCTCCGTTGAGATCTGAACACGAGA
>DAOPZB010000179.1:0-3536 GCA_035353195.1 Methanothrix sp.
CACCCCTGTTCCTTGAGGAATGCCAGCCATAAGGAGGAAGGCAAATTAGAGTAGGGGCGATGGGGCTTGATGGCTGGCCAGGCCTGCAGCTCCATTCAGATCTTAAACATCGCGTAGCCACGCGATCTGCTCGTTTCAAGTATTATCCTCATTTGCCGGGCTCAAATGGCAATACTGCCAGGAGGCTCCCACGAAAGACGATTTTACTGCCTTCTGATTCCTTTGTGAGCATCTGATATCACTAGCTTGGCACCGTCTAAGCCTCTATCCTTAAGGCTTTTGAATAGTGTCAACCAATAGCCGCTATCCTCTGAGTCAGCGATACTGGCGCCCAAGATCTCCCTAAGGCCGTCTTCGCGAATACCCGCTACAATCAGGAGGGCTTTGCTTTCATATCGAACACCACATCTGACCTTAAAGTAGGTAGCATCAACCAGAAGATAGCGAATCTTAACTTCAATGGGTCGTTTGAGAAATTCATCGACTTTCTCGTCGAGAATCTTGCATTGTCGAGAGACTTCAGATGAAGATAGCCTATTCAGACCAAAATTAGCAGAATAGATATTTATACCCTGGTGAACCGTCCACCTCTCCTGGTCGGGCGTGGAAGACCTCTGTCTGGATCTCCTTGGCCGCCTGCAGCTCCATGGCCTTCCCGTTGCTGCTGACGCTCGACCGCTTGGGCTCGAGAGTCCCGTCTTTGACCACCAACAGGGCCACCTCGCAAGTATGCCTCCAGCGTCCTCCATCTCGGCCTTTACGCGGCCTTTGGCCGATCCAAAGGGTTTCGTTAGATATCACATGGGCTGGTCAAGCGGAAGAGTGTATGGCTCAGTGCAAAGACTGATAAAAGAGGGGCTTATTCACACTGAACGCAGTATAAGAGGCGGGAGAGCAATCTTGAAGGTAAAAGCTGCCGATTGGTCAGAGTTCTTCACAAAAGAAGAGCTTGACGAGTTTGATAACCTGGAATTTTAGGAATGTAGGCCCTGGCCGCGGATCCCGGCAGCCCGGCGGCCTTTGCCTGGGCGCGATCTGCGGCCAGTGGGAAGGCAGCCGGCGGGGTCTCTACCGCCTGCGCCTGAGGAGCCGGCAGCGCCAAAAACTGGCTCTAGGAGATTGCCTTGCGGTGCGGAAGTCTCGCGGGCAGCGCACGGATGCCGCAGAGTCCGATCTCCAGGAGTTTTCAACCTATGAACAAAATGATTATGCCATGTAGTCATATTTCCATGCTCTCCGCTACACCCGTCTCCTCCGCCCTCTGCCAGCGCCCCGCCTCACGATCAGGTATATCGACTGCACCGTATTCCCAATGAAAAACCGTGGCGGCGTGCGCCTGCCCATTACCAGCGTCCTGCCCGCCCGGATGGCCGCGACCGCTTGCCCGGCATCCTCGGCCTCGATCTCCGTCACCCCCAGGCCCACCGTGGCCGCGAAGTGAGAGTCGGAGCCGGCCACCATGGGCAGATGCCTCTTTTTGGCCCCCATCCTGGCCCTGGCATTGGCTATGCCGAAGAGGTGCTTGGAGTTGTAGACCTCCACCGCATCGCAGTCCGGAATGCGGCCGATGGCGTGGCGGAAGGGATGGTAAGGGTGGGGCACAATGGATATCCCCCCCTGCTCCCGGGCGAGGCTCGCCGTCTCCTCGGGGCTCTTCCCCCGGGGCGGCAGATCCTCGATCCCCAGGACCAGCAGGTGCCCCTCGGAGGTGGTGACCTCGGCACCGGGAATCAGCACTAGGTCCAGCTTCTCCTCCCGGATGATCTGCATGGCCAGTTGCGAGCCCTTCAGGGTGTCGTGATCGGTGATGGACAGGCCTGCCAGGCCGCGGCGGACGGCAGCCTTTAGAATAGTCCTGACATCGTCCCGCCCGTCGGAGCAGTTGGAATGCACATGCAGATCAAATCTCATCTTCGCCACGGCTCTCTATCCCAGATATATGCTTTACTGTCATCCGTCGCTTTGTGGCACTGTCAGGCAGCCCTCCAAGGCCGATGCCGCCGCCGTGGCCGGGCTGGCCAGATAGACCCGCCCTCCTTTGCCCATTCGTCCGGGGAAGTTTCGGTTGGAAGTGGAGACGCAGACCTCCCCCTCAGCCAGGACGCCCATGTGCGCCCCCAGGCAGGGCCCGCAACCCGGCGGCCCGATCATCGCCCCGGCGGCGACCAGCATCTGAAAGATCCCCGCCAGGAGGGCTTCCATCAGCACCTCCCGCGAAGCGGGGATGACCAGCGTCCTGGCCCGCACCTTCTTTCCCCGAAGTATACGAGCAGCAGCCTCCAGGTCCTCCAGCCGACCGTTGGTGCAGGTGCCTATGAAGACCTGATCCACGGGCAGGCCTGCCAGCTCTGAGGCAGGCCGGACGTTGTCCACCCGGAAGGGCTCGGCCACAAGCGGCTCCAGTTCGCTCACATCGTATTCGTACTCGTAATCATAGGTGCCCGGATCGGAGCAGACGGGCCGATAGGGCTGGCGAGCCCGCCCCGCCAGCCACTCCTCCGTCTTTCTGTCCGGGGGCACAATGGCCGCCTTGGCCCCCATCTCCACGCCCAGGTTGCACAGAGTCATCCTGCCGGAGATGCTCATCTCCTCCACGGCAGCACCGGTGTACTCCACAGCTTTGTACGTCGCCCCGTCCGCCCCCAGCTCTCCGATCACCATGAGGGCCATGTCCTTGGCGGAGACTGCCGATCCGGGCCTGACCGACCCGCCGATCCGAATTCCGATCGTCTCCGGCACCTTGAACCACAGTCTGCCCCGAGAATAGATCTCCGCCATGTCCGTCGCCCCCACCCCGGTCCCAAAGGCCCCCAGGGCTCCGTAGGTGCAGGAGTGCGAATCGGCTCCGACCAGAAGCAGGCCGGGCAGGGCAAAGCCCTGCTCAGGAAATACCTGATGGCAGACGCCGCTCCCGCAGTCGAAGAAATTGGCGATCTTCTGCTGCCCCGCCCAGGCCCGCACATCCCTCTGCAGCTCCGCCGCCGTCTCGTTGTTGGCCGGGACTATGTGGTCAAAGGGTATGACAATTCTCTCCGCATCCCAGACCCTCTCCGAGCCCATCTCCTTGAAAGCCCGGATGGCTAAAACCGACGTCCCGTCATGAGACATGGCATAGTCTATGCCCGCCTCAACGATATCCCCCGGCTCCACCATCCCGGTGGAACCGGAGGCCCGCGAAAAAATCTTCTGGCTTATAGTTGCAGCCGCCATTCTCGCCCGCCTCAAGGGCTCAAAAGGCGGTCCCATCACTTAAGCCAAACGCTCAACGCCGTTCAGCGCTTGTCTAGGCCATCGTTTCTGCACCTGATCTCCTCGGCAGAGGGCATCATGTAGGCGATGTCATCCGCCGGATGGCGGTAGAGCCTGGAGCCCAGCCGCTTCTGATCCAGGATGTGGCCGATCAGGCCGATGGACCGGCCCAGGGCGAACAGCCCGTTCAGGTAGCCCAGCTTGACCACCTCATCGATCTCCGCCTTGCTGAAGGCCCCGCAGGAGCTCATCAGGTCCAGGAAGAGAATGCCCACGCACCCATCCAC